>DGQR01000264.1:0-17141 GCA_002390825.1 Rhodoferax sp. UBA4409 | reverse complement strand
GGCATCACGTTTTTCATGCCCGGTGACGCTTTGACAAAGAAGCAGCCGATGATGGACGCCACAATGGACACTGCCCCCAAAACAAGGGGGTATAAAACAGCGTTTGCGCCCGCGCTGCTTGCGAGGAGTGCTCCTAAAACCATAGTGGCGATCAGCGTGACCGCATAGGTCTCAAACAGGTCGGCGGCCATGCCTGCACAGTCACCGACGTTGTCTCCCACATTGTCGGCAATCACGGCGGGGTTGCGCGGGTCGTCTTCCGGGATACCCGCTTCCACCTTGCCTACAAGGTCGGCGCCGACGTCAGCGCCTTTGGTGAAAATTCCGCCACCAAGGCGCGCAAAAATGGAAATCAGCGACGAGCCGAATGCAAAGCCGATCAGCGGATTGAGCTTGGCCGCAGTCACTGCACCATCCGGCACCAAAAACCAATAGAAACCGGTCACCCCCAGCAGCCCCAAGCCCACCACCAGCATGCCGGTGATGGCGCCACCCCGGAAGGCCACTTCCAAAGCTGGGCCGATGCCACGGGTGGCTGCCTGTGCAGTGCGCACATTGGCCCGCACCGACACATTCATCCCGATAAAGCCACACGCTCCCGAGAGCGCGGCACCTAGAACAAAGCCGATCGCCGAAAGACTGTCCAGAAAAACACCGATGAGGATCGCCAGCGCCACGCCAACCCACGTGATGGTCTTGTATTGGCGCGCCAGGTACGCAGCTGCGCCGGTTTGAATAGCGGCTGCAATCTCTTGCATGCGCGCATTCCCCGGGTCTTGGGAAAGAATCCAGCGTCGTGCCCAGATTCCGTAAATCACGGCAATCAGGCCAGAACCAAACGCCAGTACCAGTGCAGTGTTGCCTGTCATGTAGAGCACTCCTTGATGGCTGAGTCGCAAAGGTGGGAGCAACGCCAGGGTTGTCCCCGCTGCGTTGCTTCCTCATTGCGCCTGGACGGCAGGTCAAGGGGCGTTGATTGGCCAACAGAGTCAATGTAGCGCGCTTTGGGGCCGCTGGGGCAAAAACGAAAGTGCCAAGTCAGTAAAATCCGTGTTAATCCACCCGTTTCCTGTTTCAACTCAAACAAAGAGAGATTGCATGTCCTTAGACAACGTGACCCCCGGTAATAAAGTCCCTGATTCGTTCAACGTGATCATCGAGATCTCGATGAACGGCGACCCCATCAAATACGAAGTGGACAAGGCCTCCGGCTGCATCTTTGTGGATCGTTTCATGAACACCGCGATGCATTACCCCACCAACTACGGCTATGTGCCCAAGACCATCGCCGGTGACGGTGATCCGGTCGATGTGTTGGTGATCACCCCGGTTCCCTTGCCTCCAGGCGTCGTGGTGCCTTGCCGCGCTATCGGCATCTTGAAGATGGAAGACGAAGGCGGCATGGACGGCAAGGTGTTGGCCGTGCCCACCGACAAGATCCTGCCCCTGTACTCCCGCTGGCAATCGCTGGAGGATTTGAACCCGATGCGCCTGAAGGCGATTGAGCACTTCTTTGAGCACTACAAAGACTTGGACGCCGGCAAATGGGTCAAGGTGCAAGGTTGGGGCGGCAAGGACGAGGCCCACAAAGAAATTCTGGACGGCATTGCCGCATACAACCAGCAATAAGCCTGTTTACCCCCGCGTAAACTACGCGGGGTGCTACTAAAAGAATAGCGCCCCACAGAGTGATCTGTGGGGCGCTTTTTTTATGGCGTTGACCTGCACACGCGGCGCAGGGTGTCAATTACCGGGCGTTCAGCTGCCGCTGTATTCCAGCGAAGAGTGGTGCAGCGTGATGCGCAGTTTGCCTGCGTCGTCTCTCACATAGCCCCAGGTCTTGTCCACGGTTGTGACTTTGCCGTCTTTGCCGGTGAAGCTCACTTTGCCCATGCTGGTCGCGCTGTTGCCAGTGATAAAAATGCCGGCATTGGAGATTTCACACTGAGTCCAGCCTTTGAGGGCAAAGCCGGTGTCTTTGGGGTACGCAGCATCGCCGCCAACAAAATAGGCCAATGCGCCAGCCCGGGTTGTGCGGAAGGTTTGCGGATTGACCGTCAGGGTGGGTTTGAACAGCACGGCGCCCATTTGGTAGCCGTAGGCGGAGTCGATCACTTTTTCAGCCAGTGCTTTGGCGGCGGGTTGGCCGCTGGTGGCGTGTGTCTTGCTGATGTCGACCAAGGCCTTGCACCAGGCCTGCTGTGCGGCCTGTACTTCGGTGGGACTGATGGTCTGGTTCACGATGGCGATTTGCGCCTGGGCAGTGCCGGCCAACATCAGTGCGCTGATACCTGTCAAAAGCATGGTTTTCATAAAGCAACTCCGGTTATGTTCAGAAAATGGTGCATGTTGCAGCGCCTTACGCTGCCACGGAGTGATTGGAGCCCCCCCACTTGAAACCGGTCTGACGGTCAGATGAGCAATCGCTGACGCTGAGATGAACGTCAGATGAATACCACCTCGCATCCCCGCCATCGCTGACAATTCCGGCATGTTCCGGCGCCGTCTTACTCTTGTTCTCTCTCTTTTTGCGTCCATCGTGGTGTTTGCCGCGCTGTTGGCGGCGGCTTCGCTGGCCGTGAGCGAACGGCAAGTGCTGCGCGGCCGTGTGGCTAGTGATATCGCTACGGGGTTTATTCAGTTGTCGGCGCAAAAGCAGCGTCTGCGGACCTGGGTCGCCCAAGTGCAATTGGGTGTCAAAGTGGACGACGGTGCCCGCGCCGAGCTGCAATCCGCCATGCAAGGGACATTGCAGCGCTTGAAAGTTCTCACCGTGCAGGCGATGGAGCTCGACAGCGGCAGCTTTGCAGTAGACGAATACCGGCGCCGATCAGCCGCCTTGGCCACGCTGGAAGAAAGCATTGCAGAGCTCGGTCGCACAGCCGCCAAGGCCCAGGCGCAAGTCACTGGCCGTGGGTTGCTATTGGGCCAGGACAGCCGCTTGTTGGCCCGGGTTTTTGATATGGCAGACGACGGGGAGATGCGCATGTTGATTGCCGAAAACATCGCCCGGGAAGGAGCTGCAGTGCAACGCGAGCGTGCCGCTGCTGACACCACGCTGGCGTGGGTGCGCTGGTTGTGGCTGGGCGCTGCTGCGGTGCTCGCGGGGGCCACTCTGATCGCTGCGGTCTACTTTGGTCGCGCATTGCGCTACCCCTTGCTGCAGCTCAATGAAGGGGCGCAAGCCCTCCAGAGTGGAAAGCTTTCCCACCGCATACCACTGGTAGGGCACGACGAATTTGCCAGCGTGGCTCAAAGTGTGAATGCCCTGGCGGCAGAGCTCGAGCAGCATCGCGAGCGTGAGTCGGTACAACGCCAGCGACTCGAAGACTTGGTCGCAGCCCGCACGGCTGAGTTGGCGGATGCGTTGGCGTCCTTGCGTAAGGTAGATAGCCAGCGGCGCCGGCTATTTGCCGATATCAGCCACGAGCTGCGCACGCCCACCACCGTGATCCGCGGGGAGGCGGAGATTACCTTGCGCGGTATTGACAAGCCTGCCAGCGAATACCGCGAAGCCTTGGGCCGGATCGTTAGCACTGCCCGACAGCTGGGGGCGGTGATCGACGATTTGCTGGCCATGGCACGCAGCGATATGGACGGCTTATCTTTGGTGCGCGAAGCCGTGGATATGGATGAACTGGCGGCCGATGCATTGGCGCAGGTGAGCGCAACAGCCACCCGGTTGGGCCTTCGGCTGGGCCCGCCACCGGCTTCGACCGGGCAGCACATCGTGTCCGGTGACTCGCTGCGCCTGCGTCAGCTTTTGGGTGTTTTGCTGGATAACGCCACGCGCTACTCACGCCCCGGCGGGCAGGTCGCCCTGATGGTGGAGTCTGAAGCTGACAGCGCGGGCCACACCAGTGCGGTGCAGGTGGTGGTGTCGGACGACGGGATTGGTATCCCGCCCGACGAGTTGGGGCGGGTGTTTGAGCGCCGTTTTCGCGGGACCGCTGCCCGCCAGCATTCGCCGGACGGAAGTGGATTGGGCTTGTCGATTGCCCGGGCTTTGGCCGATGCCCACGGCGGCCAATTGCAGTTGCACAGCACCAAAGCGGGGACCCGGGCGGTGTTGCGTTTGCCGCTAGCCTCGCAAGCGTTGATTGGTGGGCCTTTGGTATGAATATTTTTGTGATTGAAGACGATCCCCGGATCGCAGATTTTTTGAGCCGAGGCTTGCGTGCTGAAGGGCACAGGGTCGAGGTCGCATCGACTGGCCCCGAGGGCTTGGAGCTTGCGCGCCGGGCTGCGCGCGAGCGGAACGTTCACGGCCCTTCTTGTGTATTGGTTTTGGATTTGATGCTGCCCGGCATGAGCGGCCTCGAGATCTGCCAGACCTTGCGGGCAGAGGGTGTGGCACTACCGATCCTGATGTTGTCGGCACTGGGAGCTGTGGAAGACCGGGTGGCCGGCCTGCGCTTGGGCGCGGATGACTATCTGGCCAAACCCTTTGATTTCGATGAGTTGTTGGCCCGCTTGGAGTCCCTGTCACGGCGGGGGCGGGAGGTGGTGCCGGTGGCAAGCGCTCGGCTGGTTGTTGGGGACTTGGTGTTTGACCGGGAGCGCATGCAAGCCAGCCGGAGCGGGCAGATCCTGGCGCTCACTGCACGCGAACTGGCCCTCTTGGAGCTGATGATGAGTGCACCGGGCCGCCTGTTCAGCCGGGAGCGCATTCTCTCGAATGTGTGGGGGGCCAGCGAGGATCCGCTGACCAATGTGGTGGACGTTTACATTCGCCGCCTGCGCAGCAAAATCGACGATGGCCACGCGGACCCAATGATCCACACCGTTCGCGGTCTGGGGTACCGATTGGAGTCGCCAGCCGTTAGTCCCACGGGGCACAGGCCTGCTGGCTGACAGCGTATCTGCCACCCAGGAGGCTGCCACAGATAGCGCGATTCACAAGGCTTCTTTTGCTTTAGGCGCCCGGGCAACGGTCGATATGGATACGAACGTGATGCGTCAAGCTTTCCAAGATTTTGTCTCCGGTGTATCATAAAACAAAATATTTGTTAAAAAACATTTAAATTAAATTTGGGGCTTTATGGATGCGACGCTCACTCACCCCCTGACGCAGGGAGCCAGCCCGGTTTTATCGGGCGAGTATTTGACCCTGCGCTTGGGCACCGAGGAATATGCGATTGATATCCGGCAAGTGCAGGAGATTCGCTCCTATGAAATGCCGACCAAGATGGTCCATTCCCCGAGCTTCGTGAAGGGCGTGATAAACCTCAGGGGTGTCATCGTGCCCATCGTCGACCTGCGTTTGAAGCTGCAACTCCCGACAGTGGCCTATAACGACGCCACGGTGGTGGTGATCTTGAACATCCTGGGCAGCACCATGGGCGCTGTGGTGGATGGTGTGTCTGACGTGGTGAATTTAGAGCGAGAGTCGGTGAAGCCCGCGCCGCAATTTGACGGGGCCATGGAGGCTCCATTCATTGTCGGGCTGGTGACTTTGGGCGAGCGGATGCTGATCGTGATGAACATAGAGACCCTCATGGGCCACAGTGGGCTTGCGGTATTGCCAAATATGGTGTGAACTGGCGCGCAGTGCGTTGAATTGCGGCTCAGCAAGCTGCTTAAACAAGAACGGAGTAAGCGATGTCCTTTGTGTTTTTGAACTCATTGCGCGGCAAGATTGTGGCCCTGGTAGGGCTCTTAGTGTTTCTGGGCTTGGCGGCACTCTCAATCACCAATGTCCAAACCGCACGCTCCCACGCATTGCGCACCCTGGATAGCCAGACTGGAGCACTCGCCAAGGCCCACGCCTCTGAGATCGCCGAATGGGTTGCAGGGCGTCACCAGATCGTGAAATCTTTCGGTTTTGCGGTGAGTGAGCCGGATCCGCTCAAGTATCTGGTGCAAGCCAAGGTGGCGGGGGGGGTGGACTCTGCTTACATTGGCTTTCCTGACAAGCGCACGGCATTCTCAGAGCAGCAAAATCTCCCGCCGGATTACGACCCTACCGCCCGCCCCTGGTACCAATTGGCGGCCGCAGCGCAAGGGCCTGCCCTGACGCCGCCTTATGTGGATGCGGGTTCCAAGAAACTGGTGATTACATTCTCCGCCGCGGTGCGGGAGGGTGGCGCCATCAAAGGCGTGACGTCGGTCGACGTCTTCATGGATGCAGTGGTTCGCAATGTGGCATCCATCCGCCCAACGCCAGGGACTTATGGATTCATCGCTGACAAGGGCGGAAAAATCATGGTCCATGAGGACACCGCCAAGGTTCTCAAGCCGGTGACTGATATTGCGCCTGACCTCGGTGGTGGCGCGTTGGAGGCCTTGAGCAAATCGGGAACGGTACGCGACATGACGATTGCCGGCGAGCGCCGTTTGGCGTTTGCGACACCGATCGCCGGTACCGACTGGATGCTGGTGATCGCCTTGAATCGCGACGAGGCACTGAGCGGCATTTCTGCGATGGTCTGGTCGTCGATTGTGGGTGGAATCGTGATTGCCGTGATTGCGGTGGTGCTCATTAGTGGCGTGTTGACCCGCTTGTTGGGGCGCCTAGTGTTGCTGAAAGATGCCATGCAAGACATCGGCTCCGGTCAAGGAGACCTTACCCGTCGAATTGAGGCGGGCGGTTCAGACGAGCTCGCGGTCATTGCCACAGGCTTCAACCAATTCGTCGAAAAAACGCAGGGCGTTTTGCGACAGGTGCGCTCCAGCGCCGATGCGGTGGCGACTGCCAGCTCAGAAATCGCTCAGGGCAATCATGACCTTAGTGCCCGCACCGAGAGCCAAGCCAGTGCCCTCGAAGAAACCGCAGCCTCGATGGAGGAGCTTGGCTCCACCGTCAAACAAAACGCGGACTCCGCCCGCCAGGCCAACCAACTGGCGATGAACGCCTCTACCGTGGCCATTCAAGGCGGTGAGGTCGTGGGCCAAGTGGTGGAAACCATGAAAGGCATCAACGAGGCCAGCCGCAAGATTGCCGACATCATCAGCGTGATCGACGGAATTGCTTTTCAGACCAACATCCTGGCCCTTAATGCCGCGGTAGAAGCCGCCCGTGCCGGCGAGCAAGGCAGGGGCTTTGCCGTGGTGGCCTCGGAAGTGCGCTCCTTGGCCGGTCGCTCGGCGGAAGCCGCCAAAGAGATCAAAACACTCATTAACGCCAGCGTCGAGCGTGTAGAGCAGGGCAGCACCTTGGTTGACAAGGCTGGTGAAACCATGACCGAAGTGGTCAGTAGCATCCGCCGGGTGACCGACATCATGGGCGAAATCAGTGCGGCCAGTAATGAGCAAAGCGCCGGGGTGAACCAGGTGGGTGAAGCGGTTACCCAAATGGACCAGGCCACTCAGCAAAATGCAGCCTTGGTGGAGCAGATGGCGGCAGCCGCCAGCAGCCTCAAGAGCCAGGCCAACGACTTGGTGCAAGTGGTGGCGGTCTTTAAGCTGGGCAATGAAGGCCACACGGGTGGCTACAGCGGGGCAAGCCATCTGGCAGCGCCAGCCAAACCGGCTGCTGTGCGCAGCAACCCTCCCCAGAAGAGCAACTTTGCCGGGCCGGAGCGGCGCGCCGTCGCGCACACCACCCCAAAGGCCTCAACGTCCAAGCCGGCGGCTGCACCAGCCGCCAAGCGGCCTCCGGCCAAGGCGCCACTTGTCTTGGTAGCGCATGCGCCGACCCCGCCTAAAACCAGCAGCAAGGTCACCCCTGCTGGCGGGGATGATGATTGGGAAACTTTTTAAGGTGCCTGTTTGAGGGGGCTGCGATGCTCGAGGTGCTCTAGGTACTGGGCAATGCCGTCTCCCTCGCGCTCCAAAAAGCGCTGCACGGCATCCGCAAAAGCCGGGTGTTGCAACCAGTGGGCACTTCTGGTGCGGGTGGGGAGCAGGGCGCGGGCCATTTTGTGTTCGCCTTGTGCGCCACCTTCAAACCGCCGGTAGCCGTTGGCAATACACCATGCGAGCGGTTGGTAGTAGCAGGCCTCAAAGTGGAGGCAATCCACCTGCTCCAAGGCACCCCAATAGCGCCCGTAGGCCACACGGTGTTGAGGCTCAAATATGCCATCGGCGCTCATGGATGCTGCACCAATTGCTATCAAACTGCTAGCAATTGGCTGCCCGTCTCGCTCCGCCACAAACAAGAGCCAATGCTCCGGCATCTGAGTCGCCATGCGCTGAAAGAAGTCTGGTGTCAGGTAGGGTGGGTTACCGTGTTCCCTGTAAGTATTGGCATAACAGCGGTAGAAAAAGGCCCAATCTTCAGGGCTGATCTCAGTGCCACTGCTGTGCCTGAACTGCACCCCGGCTCCTGCCACCTTGCGGCGTTCTTGTTTGATCTTTTTGCGCTTCTCCTGGTTCAGGCTGGCCAAAAAATCGTCAAAGTTGGCATAGCCCTCCGCACGGTTGTGCCAGTGGAATTGCACGGTGTGCCGTTGCATCCAGTGGGCGGAGTCTGTGGCTTGCAGATCAGCCTCGGCACCGAACAACATGTGCGCAGACGAAATGTTCTGATCTGCGCACCAGCGCTGCACCGCTTGGGTCAAGGCGATTCTGGCCTGTGCGTCTTTGGCGAGCAAACGGCTGCCCGGCACCGGGGTGAAAGGCACCGCAATCACTGCTTTGGGGTAGTAGGGAAGGCCATGCTGTTCGTAAGCATTGGCCCACGCCCAGTCGAACACGTATTCCCCGTAGGAATGGTCTTTGAGGTAGACCACGCAGGCGCCTGCCAGCTCCGCGCCTTGGTGCAAGGTGAAGAAATGGGGGCGCCAGCCGGTGGCAGGTGTTGCGCTGCCACTGTCATGCAAGGCTGCCAGGTAGGCGTGCCGCATAAATGGCGTTGGGTGGTTTTGGCTGAATAGCAGGGCGTCCCATGCGGACGCGTTGACCGCAGAGGGCGCTTCTGACACCCGGATGACATAATCAGCATTACCCATTTAGCGCTCCGCGCGGCAGCCGCAAAGGGTCTGCAATGCAGGCCTGGCTGTGAACTTCCTTCTGCTGGTTCATGACTCTCAAACTGTGCGTTGCGCAACTCAATTTCATCGTCGGTGACCTGGACGGTAATGTCATAAAAATCGTCGATGCGGCCAACCGGGCTTATGCGGACGGCGCGCGCTTGCTATTGACGCCAGAGCTTTCCATCTGCGGTTACGCCGCGGAAGACCTGTTTTTGCGCCCCGCATTTATGCAGGCCTGTGATGATGCCGTGAAATCGGTCGCGCAGCAGCTTGCCGGGTTAAAAGGGATGGCGGTGGTGGTGGGGCATCCAACGGGAGGCGATAGCCGCACACGTTCTGTTGCGGTGCAAAGCCGCTTCAATGCAGCTTCGGTGCTGTGCGAGGGGCAGGTCGTCGCCACCTACGCCAAGTGCGAATTACCCAATTACCAGGTGTTCGATGAGCGCCGCTACTTCACGCCGGGTCAGGGTGTGTGTGTGTTTGAAGCGGGCGAGGGCGAAGACCGCGTCAAAGTAGGGCTGCTGATTTGCGAAGATGCCTGGTTTGAAGAACCCGCCCGCCTGGCCCAAGAGGCGGGCGCTGAGTTGCTGGCGGTGATCAACGCATCTCCGTTCCATGTGGGCAAGGGGTATGAGCGCGAGGCCCGCATGGGCGAGCGTTGCAGGGCTACCGGTTTGCCTATGGTCTACGCTCATCTGGTAGGTGGGCAGGACGAGGTGGTTTTTGAGGGCCACTCCTTCGCCTTGAATGCAGACGGCTCCGTCGCCGGCCGGGCGCCGAGTTTTCAAGAGAATCTCTTTCCGGTGATCGTAGATAAAGCGGGTAGTGCTATTCAATTAATAGCATCCATCGAGCCTGAGCGCTCCGCGGAGGCTGATCTGTGGGATGCCTTGGTATTGGGCGTGCGCGACTACATTGGCAAAAATGGTTTCCCAGGCGCTTTGTTGGGCCTGTCGGGTGGCATTGACTCGGCCCTGGTCTTGGCGATCGCTGTCGATGCGCTCGGTGCCGACAAGGTGCGCACAGTCATGATGCCTTCTCCGTATACCGCGGACATCAGCTGGATTGATGCCCGGGACATGGCGGCCCGCATGGGCGTGCGGTACGACGAAATTTCCATCGTGCCGGAGTTCGAGGCTTTCAAGGCTTCATTGGCTGGAGAGTTTGCGGGGCGTGCAGAAGACACGACCGAAGAGAACATCCAGGCACGCATCCGTGGGACTTTGCTGATGGCCTTGTCCAACAAATTCGGCAGTATTGTGCTGACGACTGGAAACAAGTCCGAAATGGCGACCGGCTATTGCACGCTCTACGGAGACATGGCGGGTGGTTTCGCGGTCATCAAAGACCTGGCCAAAACCACGGTATTCAAGCTCGCCTGGTGGCGCAATGCCCATGACCCTTACGGCACCGGTCTGGCACCGATTCCAGAGCGCATCATCACCCGTCCGCCCAGTGCCGAGCTGCGGCCTGACCAGAAAGACCAGGACAGCCTGCCACCCTATGAGGTGCTGGATGGCATTCTGGAGCGCTACATGGAAAATGACGAGAGCATCGAGGCGATCATCGCCGCTGGATACCGTGTGGAAGATGTAGAGCGGGTGACTCGCCTCATCAAAATCAATGAATACAAGCGCCGTCAAGCTCCTGTAGGAATCCGCGTGACGCACCGCAGCTTCGGCAAAGATTGGCGTTATCCTATTACTAACCGTTTTCGGGCCTGATTTTTTAACTGGACAAGCAGATGAAACAAATTACCGCAGTCGTCAAACCTTTCAAACTAGAAGAGGTCCGTGAAGCTCTGGCTGAATGCGGCGTGACAGGTTTGACAGTGACGGAAGTCAAAGGCTTTGGTCGCCAAAAAGGTCACACCGAGTTGTACCGTGGCGCTGAGTACGTTGTCGACTTTCTGCCCAAGATGAAGGTGGAAGTGGTGGTGAAAACCGAAGATGTGGATCGCTGTGTTGACGCCATTGTGAAAGCCGCGCATACCGGCAAGATCGGCGACGGAAAGATCTTCGTCACGAGTGTAGAGCGTGTGGTGCGTATTCGCACCGGCGAACAGGACGAGTCCGCCGTCTAAATTTTCAGCTCAGGTGAGGCGCAAAGCGCGCCCACAGAGCAGCACCCCATATCGCAGCGCACAGCAACAAGCTCAGCAGCACCGCAGCGCTGCCGATATCCTTGGCCCGTTTGGACAGCGAATGCCATTCGGGGCCGACGCGGTCGACAACTGATTCGACCGCCGTATTGAGCAATTCCACGACCATCACTGCGACGACGCTGGCCGCCAAAACGGCGCACTCAACCCAAGTTTGCCCGATGAAAAAAGAGGCCGGCAAAAGTACCAATGCCAAGATGCACTCTTGCCTGAAAGCTGTCTCGTTCCACCCCGCCTGCAATCCGGCCCATGAGTAGCGGGTAGCGTGGAGCACGCGGCTTAAACCCCGGCGCAGCTTCTGAGGATTTACCGCAGGATCAACAGGGGGCAGGGATGGGGCTGGCATAGATGGGTGTCTTTGTATTCAGCGGCTCATGGGCGCGGAATGGACCAGGCGAGTGCCCGCCAGCACATCGTGCCAAAACTGGTTTTGGGGGTGAAAGCGACTCAAAATCGCCCAGACGGCGACCCAGCCTATGCAGATCACCGTGATCTCTGGGCCAGACAGTTGAAATGGATACACCGCTGCCAACGGTGGCAAAAACCAGACCCAGCTCAATATGTAGCGCCCCAGTGCCCGCAGCTGGGTGATTTTTTGGCCATCGACACCCACCACGCGGATGTTCCAGGTTTTCATCGCGAGCGTTTGGCCGTGCGCCCAAAACCACACAAAGTAAATACCCAGTACAAGGAACAAAAAGCCCTGAAGGGCATGGCGGTTGTCCAGTGCATACCGGGTCTGGCTCAGAGTACCAAAAATGTAACCTGCCAAAAACACCACGCCGAACAACAAGATACCCTCATAAATCCAGCATGCCATGCGTCGCCAGAGTCCTGGGGTTATCGCACCATTGATCATCCCGAGCCCGTTCTGTTGTCAAAGAAGCTGCGATTGTAGGCAGGCGCAAGCACCAAAGAGCGGCAGGTGGATCAAGCCGCTAATTTGCGCTGCTTGTTTTGGAAGCTGGGGCGAGGGGCAGGAGTGTGTTGCGATCAACGGGCTGCTGAGCAGCCAGTCGTTCCCGGTGGGTTTCCGGTGAATTCCGGGTCACGGGTACAGGCGTCAACTTCTGGGGCGGAGGGGCTTTGGCGGCTACCGCTGCACCTGCTGGTTTGGTAGCCCCTTTGCGCGCTAGAGCGTCCTTTTCCTCTTGGCTCAGTGCTTGGTAGGCTTCCCAGTTGGACAGCCGATCCGCTGCAGGTGTCTTCTTTGTTTCAGCAAAATTTAGCCGTGCTTGCTGCCGTTCCTTCGGCTTCAGTGCTGCCCATTCGGCCATACGGCTGTGCAGTGTCTCTTTGTCTGCCGCGGACATGGCAGAAAAATTTTGCGACAAGGCGATCCACTTCCGGCGGTGTCCGTCGGCCAAGGTGTCCCAGCTCTCTTTCAGAGGAGCCAGTGCAATTTTTTGTCCCGCACTCAAGGCCGTCCAGTTCAAATTGGTCGAAGCGGGTACGCTCGGCAGCACTGATCCGGTCTGACCGTGGGCCGGAGCGCTGATACCCAAGCAAGTTGCTGCGAGACATGCAGTGATCAAGCCCACAGGTATGAGGTTGAAATTGCTGGAGAAGTGCTTCATAAAGAGTCGGGTGCTCTCTGACTTATTTTTCTTGGTTCGTACGCAAAAATTGTGCAAAACCAGGGTCGGTGTAGGCCGCCGGTGGCAAAGGATCTGTCAGCAATTGAATGTCCACATCGGCGATTTCCTGGGCGCTGAACTCGTCCTGCAAGGTGTCGATGACCAACATGCCGGCGATCAAGGCGAGCAAAGGCAACCAAGAGCCCAACTGCATCCATAGATTTTTGAATCCGGATCCCATCTGCATGCCGGCTTGCCCGGCAGACGCCAACACCGCTTGGCTGGCGGATACTGGCTCGAGAACAATCTTGCGTTTTGCCACCGCTTGAACACGGGCCGCTTTGAGCCGCTCAGTAATGTCGTGAGGCAGGTCTTGTGCGCCCTCATGGAGGCGCGACGCAATTGCACGGGCCACGGCTTTCTCAATATCAGCACCGGAACGGTGCGCTACAGTTTTTTTCATAGCCGGATTCCCTTTCCTCTTAACGCATTGCCCAAGGCTTGCACCGCTCGGGAACAGTGTGTTTTTACGCTGCCTTGTGAACAGCCCATCGCAGTCGCAGTTTCCGCGACATCCATATCCTCCCAATAACGCATCAGGAAGGCTTCCCGTTGACGGGGCGGGAGTCGTAAAACCTCTTCTTCAATAGATCTTAGGGTTTGTGCCCGTTCTGTCTGGGTCTCTGTACTCTCTGACTGTTCGCCGCCTTGGTCGGTGACCAGAGATTCGAGTAGATTGAAATCTTCGTCTTCAGTTCCTGATTCGAAGTCACTGAGCGTCGAAAACAATGCGCTATAAGTCTTTTGCCTGCGAAACCAGTCGAGGGTGCTGTTGGACAGGATACGTTGAAACAGCATAGGCAGCTCTTCTACGGGCTTGTGTCCGTAGTGTTCAGCCAGTTTCATCATGCTGTCTTGAACAATGTCCAGGGCGGACTCTTCGTTGCGGACATGGTACGCCGCGCGTTTGAAGGCCCGTTTTTCAACACTCTTCAAAAAGTCGGAAAGTTCTTTTTCGGTTGCCAATTGACAAGGCCATCGCTGGCAAAAAAAGGGGGCGCACCGTGCACTTGGAGCGTGCAATCGGCGGCATCAACGTAGTGGATTATTGCACTTCAAACGGATCTGCTTGTTGCCTTCTCAGGGATGGGGTGCCGGCAATGCCATAATAGAGGTGCAATTAAAAGGCAAACGGGTCCTGGTCCGGCGCAACATTCAATGCGCTCATGGCTTTGATCTTAAGTCCCGACGCGACTCCACAAGTGTTTGCGAAGGGGCACCCAAGGTTTTTCGTCAGAGAAATTCACAAAGGTTCATCATGGAAATTTCTAAAGCCGAAATCGCTTCGGCAGCATCCGCATCCAAATCCGCCGTTGTTCCCGAGTTGAGGGGCGCGGAAGTCCTCGTCAAAGCGCTTCAAGCCGAAAACGTCAAATACATCTGGGGCTACCCCGGTGGTGCAGTTCTGCACATTTACGACGCTTTCTACAAGCAAGACACCATTCAGCACGTTCTGGTGCGCCACGAGCAAGCAGCTGTGCATGCTGCTGACGGCTATGCACGTGCGACCGGTGATGTCGGCGTGGCGCTGGTGACATCCGGGCCGGGTCTGACCAATGCAGTGACCGGTATTGCTACCGCTTACATGGACAGCATCCCCATGGTGATTATTTCCGGTCAGGTGCCTACGCACGCGATCGGATTGGACGCCTTCCAAGAGTGCGACACCGTTGGTATCACACGCCCCATCGTGAAGCACAACTTCTTGGTGAAAGACGCCAAGGACATGGCGGACGTGATGAAAAAGGCCTTCCACATCGCACGAAGTGGCCGTCCCGGCCCTGTGGTGGTGGATATTCCGAAGGATGTGTCCTTCAAAAAGGTGCCCTACCACGGCTATCCTGAGAGTGTGGAAATGCGCTCTTACAACCCGGTGCGCAAGGGCCACGGCGGACAAATCCGGAAGGCCTTGCAACTGTTGTTGGCGGCTAAGCGTCCCTACATCTACACCGGTGGCGGCGTGTTGCTGAGCAACGCTTCCAACGAACTCCGCACGCTGGTGGACATGCTGGGCTACCCCTGCACCAACACTTTGATGGGCTTGGGCGCGTACCCGGCGAGCGACCGCAAGTTCCTCGGCATGCTGGGCATGCACGGTACCGTAGAAGCCAACAACGCGATGCAGAACTGCGATGTGCTGCTGGCTGTCGGTGCACGCTTTGATGACCGCGTGATCGGTAATCCCAAGCACTTTGCCCAGAACGAGCGCAAGATCATCCATATCGATATCGACCCATCCAGCATCTCCAAGCGGGTGAAGGTGGATATCCCGATCGTTGGCGACGTGAAAGACGTGCTCAACGAAATGATCGCGATGATTCGCGAGGGTTCCACCAAGCCTGATGCGAATGCATTGGGCGCTTGGTGGGACACGATTGAAGGCTGGCGCAAGCGCGATTGCATGAAGTACAACCCCGGCAATGGGGATGTGATCAAGCCGCAGTTCGTGGTGGAAACGCTTTGGAATATGACCAAAGATGCAGACACCTACATCACGTCCGATGTGGGTCAACACCAGATGTGGGCTGCGCAGTACTACAAGTTTGACGAGCCCCGACGCTGGATCAACTCCGGTGGACTGGGAACCATGGGCGTGGGCATTCCCTATGCCATGGGCATCAAGTTGGCGAAGCCGCAAAGCGAGGTGTTCTGTATTACCGGCGAAGGCTCGGTGCAGATGAACATCCAGGAGCTTTCCACCTGCCTGCAGTACAACACGCCGATCAAGATCTGCTCTTTGAACAACCGTTTCCTCGGGATGGTGCGTCAGTGGCAAGAGGTGGAGTATGAAGGTCGCTACAGCCACAGCTATATGGACGCACTGCCGAACTTTGTGAAGTTGGCGGAAGCCTACGGTCACGTCGGTATGTTGATTGAGCGTCCCCAGGATGTGGAGCCCGCACTGCGCGAGGCCCGCAAACTGAAGGACCGCACGGTGTTCATGGACTTCCGCACGGACCCGACTGAAAACGTGTTCCCCATGGTCCAGGCCGGCAAGGGCATCACGGAGATGCTGCTCGGGTCGGAGGACCTTTAAGCGGATTTACGTCGAATAGTGCTCTGGCGCACACCCAGTGTGCGCGGGCTGCTATCATTTTTGAAGAATCTATTGTCTGCCAAGCTGTGCGGTTACCGCCGCACGGGGAGGGCAGCGAAAAGAGGAATCGGTATTTATGAAACACATCATTGCAGTTTTGCTGGAGAACGAGCCCGGCGCCTTGTCGCGTGTCGTGGGCTTGTTTTCAGCCCGTGGATACAACATTGAATCCCTGACCGTGGCTCCTACGGAAGATCCGAGCTTGTCGCGCATGACGATCCAGACTCATGGTTCAGACGACGTGATCGAACAAATTACCAAGCACCTGAACCGCCTGATTGAAGTGGTGAAGGTGGTGGACCTGACGGAAGGCGCCTACATCGAGCGTGAGCTCATGATGGTGAAGGTCCGTGCGGTGGGCAAGGAGCGCGAAGAGATGAAGCGTATGGCTGACATCTTCCGTGGCCGCATCATCGATGTGACTGAGAAGAGTTACACCATCGAGCTCACAGGCGATCAGTCCAAGAACGACGCGTTCCTCGAAGCTATCGAGCGCACCGCCATTCTGGAGACGGTGCGAACCGGCTCCAGTGGCATCGGTCGCGGCGAGCGCATTCTGCGGGTTTGATGAAGGTTTTCCTGTGTGCGCTTCGGCTGGCTCAACACACAGGGATTGTTTGGCGACAGTGTTTACCGTTCGCCCCGAGCTTAGGTAGTTTTTGCAACAGGGCGCTTTTCGCCAATATTTATTTCGGAGAGAAAAATGAAAGTTTTTTACGACAAGGATTGTGACCTGAGCCTGATCAAGGGCAAGACAGTTGCCATCATCGGTTACGGCAGCCAAGGCCACGCACATGCGCAAAACTTGAACGACAGCGGCGTGAAGGTCGTGGTCGGTCTGCGCAAGGGCGGAGCTTCCTGGGACAAAGTCGGCAAAGCCGGCTTGACCGTGATGGAAGTGAACGACGCAGTCAAGGCGGCCGACGTGGTCATGATCTTGTTGCCTGATGAGCAAATCGGCGAGGTGTACACCAACAACGTGGCGCCTAACATCAAGCAAGGCGCTTCTTTGGCCTTTGCCCACGGTTTCAACGTGCATTACAACCAAGTCGTGCCCCGCGCAGATCTGGATGTCTGGATGGTGGCTCCCAAGGCTCCCGGCCACACTGTGCGCAACACCTACACCCAAGGTGGTGGTGTGCCCCACTTGGTGGCTGTGCACCAGGACAAGTCCGGTAAAGCCCGTGACTTGGCTCTTAGCTACGCGATGGCCAACGGTGGCGGCAAGGCCGGCATCATCGAAACCAACTTCAAAGAAGAAACTGAAACCGACTTGTTCGGCGAGCAAGCCGTTCTGTGCGGTGGTGCGGTTGAGCTGATCAAGATGGGTT
>DGQR01000228.1 GCA_002390825.1 Rhodoferax sp. UBA4409 | reverse complement strand
GCGCCACAACAATGTGAAGGTGCTGCTGCTGATGGACGTGGGCGCCACCATGGACGAACACATCGCGCGCTTGAAAGACCTCTTCAGTGCCACCAAGACCGATTTCAAGCACCTGGAGTTCTACTCCTTCCACAACTGCGTCTATGACTTCATGTGGAAGAACAATCGCCGCCGCTTTGCCGAGAAGTTCGATACCTGGGACATCATCCGCAAGTACAACAAAGACTACAAGCTGATCTTTGTGGGCGACGCGACCATGAGCCCCTACGAAATTTTGCAGCCCGGCGGCAGCGTGGAATACAACAACGAAGAGCCCGGCGCCGAATGGCTGCAACGGCTGATGAGTGCGTTCCCCAAATTCGCCTGGATCAACCCCGAGCCCCAAGGCGTCTGGCAATACCGCCAGAGCATCGCGGTCATCCAGCAGCTGGTACAAAACAAGATGTACCCCCTGACCCTCAAAGGCCTGGAAGAGGCCATGCGGCAGCTGACCAAGTAGGCAGCACTCTGCGACGGGGGATGCCCCGCGCGCAGGCCGATACAATCCCGCGTCCGGTCTCCGTAGTTCAATGGATAGAACGGCCCCCTCCTAAGGGGCAGATACAGGTTCGATTCCTGTCGGGGGCACCAGCCACTTTTGCATCAAATCAGGGTCTGGCGCTCATCGAATAAGCGCAAGAAGCTATCAAAAAGTGAGCAAATCAGCGCTGGCGCAGCGCAATGATGTCTTCCCGCACGGCGGCCGACCACGTCCGGCGGTCGCGCCCGTCGGCGGTTTGCGGGGTACCAAAGGTCACCACGGCATGAATGCCATCGCTGCACAGCGTGCGCCATAAGGAGCCGAGCAGGGTGTCGTCTCCGATGTAGCAAGGGGCAAAGCTTTGCTGGCCCTGCGCGTCGGCAAACTGCAGGGCCACCGGTTGGATGGGCGCGTTCACCGCTATAGCGGCCTGCAACAGGTTCGCGTGGAAGGGCAGCACATGAGTGCCGTCGCCGGTGGTGCCTTCGGGGAACACGGCCAGCACCTCGCCCAAGCTCAAGCGCTCGGCCATCTGGTGCACCACGCGCATGGCGTCGCGACGGGATTCGCGCTCGATGTACAGCGTGCCGGCACCGGTGGCCAGCGTGCCAACCACGGGCCAATGCTGAATATCGGCCTTGGAGATAAAGCGGCAATGCCGCGCCGCATGGATGACCACGATATCCAACCAAGAGATATGGTTGGCCGCCAGCAGCACCGGGCCGCCTGCAGGTGGCGTGCCATTTACTACCAATTTGATAGCTAGACGCCCAAGCATGGTCTGGGCCCAGGCCTGAACTTCTGCATCACGCTCTGGCTGTGTCAGCCGGGGGAACGCGGTGCGAATGCGCCATGCGCCCGCCAACACGTGAATGAGGACACGGCTGATTCGCCACAAGGCTTTGAGTTGGCGCATGGACTTGTGGCTCAGTGCGGTTTCAGGCTGCGGTGTAGGCCACACGACCACCAACCAGCGTGGCCTTCACGCGGCCGGGCAGCTCGTAGCCACCGAAAGGCGTGTGCTGCCCTTGGCTCACCAGTGCGGATGGCTCCACCACCCAGTGGGCGGCGGGGTCGAACACGCAAATGTCGGCCGCGCCACCTGCTGTGAGCCGGCCTGCGCTAGCGGCAAAGGTGCCCAACGCGCCGCCCAAGACGTTTGCAGAGCGGCTAGTGACGGTGGCCACCGCCTCTGCCACACCCAAGCCACTCTCTTGCGCCCACTTGAGAGCCAGGCTCAGCAGCAGCTCTAGGCCAGTGGCGCCGGGCTCAGCTTCGGCAAAGGGAAGTGTTTTTTCATCCGCGCTGACGGGGTTGTGGTCGGAGACCAGCGCATCGATGGTGCCATCGGCCAGGCCGGCGCGCAGTGCATCGCGGTCGCGCTGCTGGCGCAAGGGCGGGTTCAGGCGCATGCGGCTGTCGAAGTAGCCAATGTCCACATCGGTCAGGTGCAAAGAGTTGATGCTCACATCGCAGGTCACGGGCAGGCCTTCGGCCTTGGCCTGACGCACCAGCTCCACACCAGCAGCGCTGCTGATACGGCACAGGTGCACGCGGGCCTTGGTCGAGCGCACCAGCTCAAAGATGGTGTGCAGGGCAATGGTCTCTGCCGCCACCGGCACGCCCGAGAGGCCCATGCGGGTAGCCAAGGGGCCGCTGGCAGCTACGCCCTTGCCGAGGTAGGCCTCTTGCGGGCGCAGCCACACGGTGTAGCCGAAGGTGCTGGCGTACTGCAGGGCACGCTGGGTGACCTGGGTGTTGAGCAAAGGCACTTCGGCCTGGCTGAAGGCCACGCAGCCGGCTTGGGTAAGCTGCAGCATTTCGGTGAGCACTTCTCCTTGCAGGTTGCGGGTCAAAGCACCGAGAGGAAACACGCGGGCCTGGTGCAAGCGTTCAGCGCGGTGGCGCAGCATTTCGACCAGACCGGCTTCGTCCAGCACGGGCTCGGTATCGGGCGGGCACACCACGCTGGTGACGCCACCCGCGACCGCGGCGGCGGTTTCGCTGGCCAACATGCCTTCGTGCTCGTGGCCGGGCTCGCGCAGGCGCACGGACAAATCGACCAGGCCCGGCGCGACGACGCAGCCTTGGGCGTTGATGGTGGTTTGCGGGGCAAAGCCGGCGGGCGTAGCGCCAATAGCCAAGATGCGGCCGCTGGAGATGGCCACATCAGCCACGGTGTCGGTGCCGCTGGCGGGGTCGATAACGCGGCCGCCTTGAATCAGAATTTGCATTGCTTCAGTCCTTGAATCTGGGCCTCAGGCCTCGTTGCCCGCGACGATGCTCATGACCGCCATGCGCACGGCGATACCGAAGGTCACCTGCGGCAGGATCACGGCTTGTGCGCCATCCACCACTGCCGAGTCAATCTCGACCCCGCGGTTGATGGGGCCGGGGTGCATGACGATGGCGTCGGGCTTGGCGAGTTGCAGTTTCTCGGGTGTGAGGCCGAAGCTCTTAAAAAACTCGTGCATGGACGGCAACAGCGCGCCACTCATGCGCTCGTTTTGCAGGCGCAGCATGATGATGACGTCGCAGTCCTTGATGCCCTCCTCCAAGGTATGGCACACCCGCACGCCCATTTGCGCCATGTCGGATGGCACCAGCGTTTTGGGGCCTACCACGCGCACCTCGGCACAGCCCAGAGTGGTCAGCGCATGGATATCAGAGCGGGCCACGCGCGAGTGCAACACGTCGCCCACGATGGCGACCGTGAGATTGGAAAAGTCTTTTTTGTAGTGCCGGATGGTGAACATGTCCAGCAGACCCTGGGTGGGGTGGGCATGGCGACCATCGCCCGCGTTGATCACGTGCACATGGGGCGCCACGTGCTGGGCGATCAGATAAGGCGCGCCGGACTCGCTGTGGCGCACCACGAACATGTCGGCCGCCATGGCGCTCAGGTTGGCGATGGTGTCCAACAGAGACTCGCCTTTGGAGGCACTGGAGCGCGCGATGTCGAGGTTGATGACGTCCGCACTCAGGCGGGTGGCAGCAATCTCGAAGGTGGTGCGGGTG
>DGQR01000169.1:1419-8626 GCA_002390825.1 Rhodoferax sp. UBA4409 | reverse complement strand
GCCGACTGGCCCGCGAGGCCGATGATAGCCAGCACGGCCTCGCGGGCCAGTCGGCACGCCGTTGGCTCTCCGCTTGAGCGAGGGGTTAGGCCTCATTTGCCACTCATTAGATCGACGATTCGACCGCTCGGCAAAGTGACAGGGCCCTTCAAGCCCGGTTTGGTGCGTTTCATCTCGTGAATCAGAGAGTTCACTTTGTCGATGTGAGCCTGCAGCTTTTTCGCGTCTCTTGTCTCCCAATACTCGCCCTCGTCTTCTACGGTGAGCGATGCGAAGTGGGGTTGAAGTTTTCGAAGGAATTCGATCACGCTGACGTGAACCGCTGAGCCGGCGAACTGGGTCTTGACAAAGTCTTGCATGAAGCCGTTCGAGTCCAACTGGATGTACATCGGCTCAGAGGTCGTAGCCGGAAGTACGACGACTCCATCTATTGGGCCGTTGTAGGTGACGTCCTTCTCGTTGACAACACGTTTGAGCGACGCATTCTTGTCGCTGGCCTCTCTTACTTGCCAACCTCGTTGTGCCGCTTCATCGCGAGCCGTGCGGAGAATTGCCTGAACTGCCTGTGCATCTTTGGCGCGTCCTTCATAGTGGATCGTCACTCCAGCGATGACCTGCATGGGCAGGATGCATGCGGCAACAACTAGCGGGAGGAAGAGTCGAAGAGGTTTTCTCATGAGGCCTAACGTTGGAGCCAAGCGGGGCCGCAGGCTTCCGCCTTGGGCGACCTGTTAGCAATACTTAACATCATGTTGATTTGAGACTTCACGGCTGTATTTGACACTGAACTCAGCTTTGCTTTTTGCCTCAGCCCACAGGGTAGCAATGTAAGAAAACTCGCGTTCAAACGATTCTTCAAATGCGGGGATGTCCGTCGCATATTCACAGTTGCGTGCGAGCATAACGAGCCAGTTGGGATAGCCAAGCTTCGGGTACAGAATCGAAAGCGCAGAATCCACAGATTGGATCGTCTCGCGCCCTTGGACATAGTCGGCGCGAAGCTTCACGATGTACTTCCCCGCCGCGAACTCATCGTCGGTTCGGTTGCTTCCGCAGTAACGATCAATGATTGTTTCGACAAGAGGTATCACTTCATCTCTGCCTCGCGCACCAGCGAGGGTCACGATGTCAAGGTCATCACCTTCTTGATCATTTCCCAAGCGCTCGGTCGCCCATTCGACGCACTCGACTCCATCGCCGTATCCCAACCTGAGGCGGAAGTATTCAAATTCGAGTTGCGCTATCGCTTCCATTGGATTGCTAACGTGTTATGGGCGTCAAACACGTCTTATGAACAAAGCTACATGGACCCATGTTTTCCTCCCGTGGATTCTTGAAGTGCTTGATTTATATCCGATTAGTCAGACCCGATGCAGCGTGGCCAACTATAAAAATGAGGCCAAACCCTGCAAACCTGCTTATGAACAAGGCGGCTTGCTTATGAGCACCGTTAACGCCAGCTCAGGAACTCTTTGATTTCATTGCGCATTTTGACGTCGGATGCAATTTGATGGTGATAACAGAATGGCCGAACCCTGCAACAACCGAGAGCGCGGCGTCTTCATTGACAGTCCGCTTCCGCTGCGAAGCCGAGGCGCCAACAGGCTGATTACAGACATTAGGTGCGCTTCGAGGCAGTCGTTAAAGTTGGCGCTCAGCGGGCAGCGCAACCGTCCGATAAAGCAACGGGTTAAAGCTACTTCCAGTCAGGTGAAAGCAACTCGATTGGAATTGGGTCGCCCCAAGTCTTCCAGCCTTCCTTCTCTAACTTTTCGAACCAAATGTCTCGTCTGGATTCAGGGAGGCGAGAACCACAAAAGGGACAGTGGTGAATTTGAAGGATTTCTGCGGAAGGTTGGCAGATAAGCCCGTACTCGTCGAATACAGGTGACCAATAGATACGTTTATCGGTTGAACCCAGCAAAGGACTCTTCGCCTCAGGAAACGCCATGTTCGCCTGCTCGGCCATTTCGGCGCAGCAATGCTCCTTCGGGTAACTTGATTCGCCAGTCAGAACGAGTGAGAAGGTCATGGGCTTTAACGTTTGACTTAAGCGGACTACACCGAAGGCAGGTCCGCTCGAAGGAAGCGGTTAGGCCGCATCTTCGGTGTGGTACCTGACACCCTTGCCCCAGAGCGAAAGAGGCTTTACCTTTGAGAAGAGCCAGAGACCGAATATGCACGCAGTACCCAAGAGGCCGGTGAAGAAGAGTGTTATGAAGGCACCTATTAATGGTGAGGCGATGAAGCCAAGAATTCCATGAAGAGGTTGACCATTCCAGTTCACTGTATTGGCACCAAAGAGAGCGAAGACGCCAAAGACAACACTAAGCGGAATCAGGGAACAGGCAAGCCCGATGAAGATGAGTTTGTAGACAGAATAAACCTCGAAGCGGCTTAGTGTGATTCGCGTAAACATCTGATTCCCTCAGGGTAACTTGTGGCCTAACGTAAGGTATGCCGAAAAACCTGCAGGATATTCTGGAGGCTGCGGGATAAACTGGGCGCCAATTGCGCTGGAAAGCACTTCGCAGACTAAATATCTGAAATATTCATGTGCGTTTGTACAGTTCTAAAAAAGTCGGGCAAATCCCGCACTTTGTAAGCAATAAAGTGAGTCGCTGATTTCACGAGTGTTGCGCCTCTGAGCTAGCTTGAACATCCCCCAATCGGGTGTTTTTTGGACGTCCGCTTCCGCTGCGAAGCCGAGGCGCCAACAGGCTGATAACGGCCCTTTGGAGCGCTTGATGCCAATCACTAATGCTTTAGCTCCGCAAAAGGCGATTGGGTAGCATCGCTTGCTAATTTGTATAAAGTCTTTCTAGCAAAGGCAAATACACCGTACCAAAGGCAGACCCACCGAAGAACCAGCAAAGTCCGCGGATACCGACTTGTCGAAAAGCTTTCCAATACTCCGCGCTGAATGTGTCACGTATTCCGAACTTAAACCATTGCGGCCCTGCTACAAAAAGAATACAAGGTACTAAGAGGAAAACCAGTGCAGCGAGAAAAAAACCTACAGTGGTAGTAGTAGCGCTCGGCGCCTGGTGATCAGCCCACATTACGTAAGTGCTCATACCCATAACTGTCCACGCGCCAGTTAGCGCTGCAGTGACTTTGGTAGCAATGATCTGCATGCTAATTAAAAGTATGTTCGTCGCGGAACCTGCAGGTTACTTTGGTAGAGGGGCCGCAATGGTTTAAATGTTGATGAGTGACCGCTACCGCTGCAAAGCAGCCGGCTCTCCCGGCTGCTTCTCCAATCACTCCACCCGCGTAATCCGGTTCGGCTTAAAGCCCAAGTCCGCCGCTTTGCCCTTGCGGCCACGCGCTGCGCGGGCGTTGTTGAGGCTGCGGATTTCCAGGGTTTCGTCCCGCTCTTTGCCGCCGCGGCCGATGCCGTCGATGCGGATGCTGCGGGTGTAGGCGGCAGCGCCGGCCAGGGTGTCTTTGGCTTCCAGATCAATCAGCATCAAACCGCGGCCGCCGTTGGCCATAGTCTTGAGTTCGGTGATCTCAAAGGTCAAGATGCGCCCACCGGTGGACGCGCAGGCCACGTGGGTCGCTGGTGACACCAACGTGGCTGGAGTGCCCGCGACGGTGACCTTGCCTTGCGCACCCGACACCACAGACGGCGCACAGAGCGTTTCGCCCTCGCCTACACCCACAAAGGCCTTGCCGGCCTTCTGGCGCGAGGTCATGTTCTCCACACTCGCAATAAAGCCGTAGCCGCCGCTGCCGGACAGCAGCAACTGCGCGCTGGCCGGGCCGGCGAAGTAATACAAAATTTGTGTGCCGCTTTCCAGCTCCAGCAACGTGGTGACCGGCTGGCCATCGCCCCGCCCACCGGGCAGTGCAGACACCGGCACGGTGTAGATGCGCCCGTTGGAGCCGAACACCAGCAGCGTATCCACCGTGCGGCACTCGAAGGTGCCATACAAGCCGTCACCCGCCTTGAAGGCAAAGGTAGACGCCTCGTGGCCGTGGCCGGTGCGGGCACGCACCCAGCCTTTTTCGGACACCACCACGGTCACAGGCTCGTCCACCACCTTCACTTCTGCCACAGCCTTTTTCTCGGCCTGAATGAGGGTGCGGCGCGCGTCGGCAAACACTTTGGCGTCCGCCTCGATCTCTTTAATCATCAGGCGGCGTAGTGCAGCGGGGCTGCCCAGAATTTCTTCCAGCTTGCCTTGCTCGGTGCGGAGCTCGGAGAGCTCTTGCTCGATCTTGATGGCTTCCAAACGCGCCAATTGGCGCAGGCGAATTTCAAGAATGTCTTCAGCCTGGCGGTCGCTCAAGTTGAAGCGGGCAATCAGCGCGACCTTGGGCTCGTCGCTGTTGCGGATGATGGCAATCACCTCATCGATGTTGAGCAACACCGTCTGGCGGCCTTCCAGGATGTGGATACGGTCCAGCACCTTGCCCAAGCGGTGGCGGCTGCGCTTTTCAATCGTGGTCTGGCGGAAGCTGATCCACTCGTTGAGCATTTGGCGCAGTGACTTTTGCACCGGCTTGCCATCCAGCCCCACCATGGTGAGGTTGATCGGCGACGAGGTTTCGAGGCTGGTGTGGGCCAGCAGTGCGGTGATCAGCTCCTGCTGCTCGACTGTGCGGCTCTTGGGCTCGAACACCAGGCGAACCATCGCATCTTTGTTGGATTCATCCCGCACCACATCCAACACGCTCAAGATGCTGGCCTTGAGCTGGGTTTGGTCTTGGCTCAGGGCTTTTTTGCCAGCCTTGACTTTGGGGTTGGTGAGTTCTTCGATCTCTTCCAACACACGCTGGCTGCTCACACCGGGTGGCAGCTCGGTGACCACCAGCTGCCATTGGCCGCGGGCCAGGTCTTCAATCTTCCAACGCGCGCGCACCTTGAGGCTGCCGCGTCCGCTGCGATAGGCATCGGCAATGTCGCCCGCGCTGCTGATGATCTGACCGCCACCAGGGAAATCCGGGCCAGGGATCAGAGTGAAGAGTTCGTCGTCTGACAGCTTGTCGTTTTTGATTAGCGCCACGCAAGCGTCGGCCACTTCGCGCAGGTTGTGGCTGGGGATTTCGGTGGCCAGGCCCACAGCAATGCCGCTAGCGCCATTGAGCAAGCTGAACGGCAGGCGTGCGGGCAACTGGCGGGGCTCTTCGGTGGAGCCGTCGTAGTTGGGCTGGAAGTCCACCGTACCCTGGTCGATTTCGTCGAGCAGCAGCGTGGTGATTTTGGCCAGGCGGGCTTCGGTGTAGCGCATGGCAGCGGCGCCATCGCCGTCTCGGGAGCCGAAGTTGCCTTGGCCGTCCACCAGCGGGTAGCGCTGCGAAAAGTCTTGCGCCATGCGCACCAGTGCGTCGTAAGCCGACTGGTCGCCGTGCGGGTGAAAACGGCCCAGCACATCACCCACCACGCGGGCGCTCTTGACCGGCTTGGCACCGGCATTGCCGTTGGCACCGCCAAAGCCCAGGCCCATGCGGCCCATGCTGTACAAAATGCGGCGCTGCACCGGCTTGAGGCCATCGCAGACGTCGGGCAGGGCACGGCCCTTGACGACGGAGAGAGCGTACTCCAGGTAAGCGCGCTGGGCGTAGGTGGCGAGGTTGAGTTCGCCGTCCTCACCGGGAGGCACCGGGCCTGTCGGTTCAGCGGGTTCGGGGATCAAATCGAGCGTGGTTTGGTCAGTCATGTTTCTTCAGTTCAGTCCACTGCAATCCGGGATTCTTCAAGGGCCGCGGGCAAGGCCGGGGTCATCATGTTGCCGCGCCCGACGGCGCCACCGGGCATGGTGCTGGGCGCCAGCACATAGGCGGTGCGGGAGCCCGACAGCACGTAGCCGTCGCCATAGGGGTTGAGCACCGGCTTACCGCCCGCCGCTTGCGGCGTGGGCGCTTTGGCGGGGGCCGGGGGCTTGAGCGCGGCGTAGAGCTCCGTCACGGTGGCGACGTAGTTCTGGGTTTCTTTGTAATTGGGCACTTTGTTGCCGGCACGCTGGACCGCGCCCTCCCCTGCGTTGTACGAGGCGAGGGCCAAATCGGTGCGGCCGGGGAACATGTCGAGCAACAAGCGCAAATAGCGCGCGCCGATGCCGACATTGATTTTGGGATCGGCCAGCTTGGCTTCCACCGACATCCAGCGGTCGCTGTCGACCCCGAAGCGGCGCGCCGTATCCGGCATCACTTGCATGAGTCCGATAGCGCCTTTGGGTGACACCGCAGTGGGCTCAAAGCCGGACTCGGTGGTCACCAGCGCCTTGAGCAGCTCGTAGTCCAGGCGGTACTTGCGCGCGGCCTCTTGCAGCAAGGGCTGGGCTTTGCGGTAGCGCGGGGAGTTGTCAAAAAACGCTGCCAACTTGGGCGACAGCTCGGGCGATACCTCGGGTGCCTGGGGTACTGCCGCCTGCGGTGCGGTGGCGTCAGCCCCTGCCTTCAGGCCACGGATAGAGGCGCGGAAAAACAGGGTGTACCGCTCGTCGGTTTGCTCGGCTGAAAAGTGCGACTGCCCCTGCGGGTCTACATAGACCCACACGTCGGCTTTGGCATCAAAAGCGGCCGTAGCGCACATAAATAATGCGCAAGCAGCTACATTTTTCATAGCAAAACGGGACACAGCGGCACGCAGGTGCATCAGACGTCGATCTCTACCGAGTCGCCATGCAGCTCCATCAGCTCGCGGCGAGAGGCCGCTTCGCCCTTGCCCATGAGCTTGGTAATCAGCGACTCGGTGTCACCGAAATTGACAGCGCCCAGCATCACCGGCAACAGGCGGCGGGTGTCGGGGTTGAGCGTGGTGTCCCACAGCTGTTCGGCATTCATCTCGCCCAAGCCTTTGAAGCGGCTGATGGACCAGGCCCCTTCGCGCACGCCCTCTTTGCGCAACTTGTCGAGGATGGCGGTGAGTTCGCCTTCGTCCAGCGCGTAGGCTTTGCTGGCGGGCTTTTTGCCGCGGGCTGGCGCATCCACACGGAACAGCGGGGGGCGCGCCACATACACATGGCCGGTCTCGATCAGCTTGGGGAAATGGCGGAAAAACAGCGTGAGCAGCAGCACCTGGATGTGCGAGCCGTCCACGTCCGCATCGCTCAAGATGCAGACCTTGCCGTAGCGCAGGCCGCTCAAGTCGGGCGTGTCGTTGGGGCCGTGCGGATCTACGCCGATGGCGACCGAAATGTCGTGGATTTCGGTGTTGGCAAACAGGCGATCGCGGTCCACCTCCCAGGTGTTGAGC
>DGQR01000169.1:0-1297 GCA_002390825.1 Rhodoferax sp. UBA4409 | reverse complement strand
GTTGAGCACCTTGCCGCGCAAAGGAAGGATGGCCTGATTTTCTTTATCGCGGCCCATTTTGGCGCTGCCGCCTGCGGAATCGCCCTCGACCAGAAACACTTCGTTATAGGCAATGTCGCGGCTTTCGCAGTCAGTGAGCTTGCCGGGCAGCACGGCTACGCCACTGCTCTTGCGCTTTTCGACCTTCTGGCCGGCCTTCTGGCGGGTTTGGGCGGCCTTGATGGCCAACTCTGCCAGCTTTTTGCCGTAGTCCACATGCTGGTTCAGCCACAGCTCCAGCGCGGGGCGCACAAAGCTGCTGACCAAGCGCACCGCGTCGCGCGAGTTCAGCCGCTCTTTGATCTGGCCCTGAAACTGCGGGTCCAGCACCTTGGCACTCAGCACATAGCTGGCGCGGGCGAACACGTCTTCAGGCATGAGCTTCACACCCTTGGGCAGCAGGCTGTGGAACTCGATAAAGCTCTTCACCGCCTGGAACAAGCCATCCCGCAAGCCGCTCTCATGCGTGCCGCCCGCGCTGGTGGGGATCAGGTTCACATAGCTCTCGCGCACCGGAGCGCCGTCTTCAGTAAACGCCACGCACCACGTAGCGCCTTCGCCTTCAGCAAAGGTGTCGTTGTTGCCATCGGCAAAGCCTTCGCCGTCAAACATGGGGATGACAGGGTCGGCGCTCAGCGTCTGGCCCAGATAGTCTTTCAGGCCGCCCTTGTAGAGCCAGTTCTGGCTTTCCTTGGTTTTTTCGTTCACCAGCGTCACGCTGACGCCGGGCATCAACACCGCTTTGCTGCGCAGCAGGTGGGTCAGCTCGCCCATGGGCAAAACGGCGGATTCAAAGTACTTGGCGTCGGGCCACACGCGCACGCTGGTGCCCTGCTTGCGGTCGCCATCACCGGCCTTGCGCACTTGCAGGGCCTCGGTCACATCGCCGCCTTCAAACACCAGGTGGGCGACCGAGCCTTCGCGGTAACTGGTGGCTTCCAGGCGCTTGCCCAGCGCGTTGGTCACCGACACACCCACGCCGTGCAGGCCGCCGGAGAAACTGTAGGCGCCGCCCTTGCCCTTGTCGAACTTGCCGCCCGCGTGCAGGCGGGTGAACACCAGCTCGATCACCGGCGCTTTTTCTTCGGGGTGCATGCCAAACGGAATGCCGCGGCCATCGTCTTCCACGCTGACGGAGCCGTCGGCGTGCAAAGTGACCTTGATTTTTTTGCCGTGGCCGGCCAAGGCCTCGTCGGCGGCGTTGTCCAGCACTTCCTGGATGATGTGAAGCGGGTTATCGGTGCGGGTGTACATGCCC
>DGQR01000188.1:34600-45333 GCA_002390825.1 Rhodoferax sp. UBA4409 | reverse complement strand
CCGGTGATGCTCATCATGCCGCTCATGGCCTGGATCATCAGGTCGTAACCCGCCCGTTCGGCATATGGCCCGGTCTGGCCGAAGCCGGTGATCGAGCAATAAATCAAACGCGGGTTCAGGGCCTTGAGGCTGGCGTAGTCCAGGCCGTAATGGGCCAAGCCACCGACCTTGAAGTTCTCGACCAGGATGTCGCTCTGCAGTGCCATCTGCCGGATCAGGGCTTGCCCGTCGGGGTGGGCCATGTCGATGGTGATAGAGCGTTTGTTGCGGTTGCAGGCGGTGAAATAGGTGGCGTCGGCGGTGGGCTGACCCTCTGTATCGGGCATGAAGGGCGGCCCCCAATGGCGGGTGTCGTCACCGGCGACCGGGCGTTCGACCTTGACCACATCCGCACCGAGGTCGGCCAGCATTTGGGTGCACCACGGACCTGCCAATACGCGAGAGAGGTCCAGAACTTTGAGGTGCGACAGTGCGCCTTGGGGGGTGTTGGGGAGGGTCATACCGGCTCGAGTGCGTGAAGTAACCCATAGTAGCCTCTGCAGCTGGTTTGACAGGCCCGATTTCACCCGTAAAATTCGCACCTGAAAACGATTTCAAATGAGAATAATGCAAGGACACCCCGTGACCTCTCCCGAGACATTTCCCCTGCCCCGCTTTCCTTCCGATTTCCGCTGGGGCGTGGCCACCAGCTCCTACCAAATTGAAGGCGCAGCCGCCCAGGACGGGCGCGGCCCGTCCATCTGGGACACTTTTTCCAAGACCCCCGGCAAAGTCGTCAACGGCGACACCGGTGATGTGGCCTGCGACCACTACAACCGCCTCGAGTCCGACCTCGACATGATCCAGAGCCTGGGCGTGGACAGCTACCGGTTTTCGATCGCGTGGTCCCGGGTGCAGCCCTTGGGCTACGGCGCCTGGAACACCGCAGGTCTGGATTTTTACGAGCGCCTGGTCGACGGCTTGTTAAAGCGCGGCATTGCCCCCTTTGCCACCCTCTACCACTGGGACCTGCCCCAAGGCCTGCAAGACCTGCAACAGGGCTGGGAAGCCCGTGACACCGCCTACCGCTTTGCCGACTACGCCGAGCGCATGGGCCGCTTGTTGGGCGACCGCGTCGCCAGCATTGCCACCCACAACGAACCCTGGTGCACCGCCACCCTGGGTTACGACCAAGGCGTGTTCGCCCCCGGCAAGAAAGATGTGCCGGCCATGCTGCGCGTCTCGCACAACCTGCTGCTATCGCACGGCTTGGCGCTGCAGTCCATGCGTGCCGTCGGCGTCAAAGCGCCGCTAGGCATTGTGCTGAACCAGTCGCCCACCACCGCCGCCACCGACAGCCCGGCCGACCAGGCCCGCGCCCAGCGCGAGTACGACCGCTTTGTGCGCTGGTACATGGACCCGATCTTCAACAAGGCCTACCCGCAAGGCCCGGAGTTGGCGCAGCCCGACAACACCGAAGCCGGTGACTTTGACATCATTGCCCAGCCCCTGGATTTTCTGGGCATCAACTACTACACCCGCATCTGGGCCAGCACCAGCACACCACCGGTGCCGGCGCCCAACCAAGACGGCGTGTCGGACATGGGTTGGGAAAACTACGCGCAGGGCCTCTCGGACCTGCTGCAAGGTATTCACCGGGACTACGCCCTGCCCCCGATTTACATCACGGAAAACGGATTTGCGGAGGCCGACAAGGTGGTCGATGGCCGCGTGAATGACCCCGGCCGCCAGGCCTATATGCAGACCCACTTGCAGGCACTGCACGAGGCGATGGCCGCCGGTGTGGATGTGCGCGGCTTCTTTTACTGGAGCCTGATGGACAACTTTGAATGGGCCTGCGGCTACGACAAACGCTTCGGACTGGTGCATGTGGACTACGCCACCCAGCAGCGCACCCTGAAAGACAGCGCCCTGCGTTACCGCGCGTTGATCGCCAGCCAGCGCAAGCGCTGAATGAAAAAAGGCCCCTAGGGCCTTTTTTTATGTCTACTTTTAAGGGCTGCCTCAAGCCTGCCATTTACGGGTGGTCTCACGAACCATGAGCTCCAGCGGGGGCAACTGCACCGCCTCAGCGGGGTAGCCCATCATGTCGAGCAACATGCGGGCGGCATACAGGCCCACCTCGTACACCGGCTGGCGCACGCTGGTGAGCGGCGGGGTCATGAAGCTGGAGGTGGGCATGTCGTCAAAGCCCACCAGCGACACGTCGTCCGGCACCCGGATACCCCGCTGGTAAAGCGCAAGCCGTGCGCCGAGCGCGGTATCGTCGTTGGCGCAAAAGATCGCGGTGAACGGAACACCGCTGTCCATCAAGCGCTGCGCGGCAGCAAAGCCGCCCTTGTCCGTGAAGTTGCCGCGCACCAGCAGGCGCGGGTCGGGCTCCACACCGGCCTCCGTGTGGGCTTCGAGGTAACCGAGGTAGCGGCCTTGCGCATCGGCACGGTTTTCAACCCCGGCGATATGGGCAATGCGGGTATGGCCCAACGCCAGCAAATGGCGGGTGGCCAGATAGCCCCCAAATTTCTGGTCCACATGGATGGAGCGCAGGTTGGGCCCCTCCAGGTCGCGTTCAGTAATGACCACTGGCTGCTGTTTGGCCACGTCCAGCACATCAGAGTCGGCAATGTCACTGGTCAGGATGATGACGCCATCCACCCGGCGCGAGGTCAGCAGCTTGAGGCTGGCGACGTCGGTCTGGGCATTCCAGTGGCCGCTCACGATGATGGGGGAATGGCCGCTCGCCTCCAGCCCCACCTCGATACCTTTGAGTGCACGCGAGTAAAACTGGCTCTCAATCGACTGGGTGAGCACCCCCACCGTCATGGTGATGCCGGTTTTCAGGCTGCGCGCAAAGATGTTGGGGCGAAACTTGAGCTGGGCGATTGCCGCCTCGACGGCTTCACGCTTGGCGGGTGCCACCTTGGCGGTGCCGTTCAATATGCGGGATACCGTGCTCGGCGACACCCCGGCCACACGGGCGACCTCCAGCAGGGTCACAGGTTCGTTGCTGAGTGGGCTAGCGGTATCAGGGGTGAGGGGCATGCAATATCGGGCGCGAAGGGGTGCGCCGGAGTTTATGCGATGCCCCCGTGCCGGGCTGTGGGGTAAAACCCGCCTTAGTTGGCGAACGCCGCAATACCGGTTTGGGCACGGCCCAAGATCAGGGCGTGGATATCGTGGGTGCCTTCATAGGTGTTGACCACCTCGAGGTTCACCAGGTGGCGGGCTACCCCGAACTCGTCGCTGATGCCGTTGCCGCCCATCATGTCGCGAGCCATGCGCGCAATGTCCAAGGCTTTGCCGCAGGAGTTGCGTTTGAGGATGGAGGTGATTTCCACCGCCGCCGTGCCTTCGTCCTTCATGCGGCCAAGGCGCAGGCAGCCTTGCAGGCCCAATGCGATTTCGGTTTGCATGTCAGCCAGCTTCTTTTGAATGAGCTGGTTGGCAGCCAAGGGGCGGCCGAACTGCTTGCGGTCCAGGGTGTATTGGCGGGAACGGGTCCAGCAATCTTCAGCCGCACCCAAGGCACCCCAGGCAATGCCATAGCGCGCACTGTTCAAGCAGGTGAACGGGCCTTTGAGGCCGCGGATCTCGGGAAAGGCGTTTTCTTCAGGCACAAACACGCCGTCCATCACGATCTCACCGGTGATGCTGGCGCGCAGACCCACCTTGCCGTGGATGGCCGGAGCCGACAGGCCCGCCATGCCTTTTTCCAGCACAAAGCCACGAATAGGGCCGACCGCTCCCGCCTCGCTGACCTCTTTGGCCCACACCACAAACACGTCGGCGATCGGGCTGTTGCTGATCCACATCTTGCTGCCAGAGAGCTTGTACCCGCCTGCCACTTTTTGGGCACGGGTGGCCATGCTTTGGGGGTCGGAGCCGTGGTCGGGTTCGGTCAGGCCGAAGCAACCGATCCACTCGCCAGTGGCCAGCTTGGGCAGGTACTTCTGGCGCTGGGCCTCGGTGCCGAATTCGAAGATAGGCACCATCACCAACGAGGACTGCACGCTCATCATGCTGCGGTAGCCGCTATCGACCCGCTCGACTTCACGGGCGATCAGGCCATAGGCCACGTAGTTCAGGCCGGGGCCGCCGTATTGCTCGGGAATCGTGGGGCCCAAGAGACCCAACTCACCCATTTCCCGGAATATGGCGGGGTCGGTGCTGCCGTCCCGGAAGGCTTGGGTCACGCGGGGGAGCAACTTGTCCTGGCAGTACGCAGCGGCGGCATTGCGCACCATGCGCTCGTCATCAGAGAGTTGGCTGTCCAGTAAAAAGGGGTCTTGCCAATTGAAGGCGGCGTGGCTCATGAAGTGCTCCGGCAGAAGAAAGGAATGGCGGGATCGTAGCCCCTGCATAGTGCCTGTGCAAGCAAGCGTTTTGCACACAGGCATGCATTTAACTCATTTTTAAATCCAAAAAAACGCGATTTTTGACGCTTTGACGCTGATGTATTGCGTGTGGTGCATACCTATGACATAGTCCGCGCCAATTTGGAGAGCAATTCCATGGGTAACAGCAGCACCACGACAACAGCACCTGAAGTGCGCAAGCCGGTCACCATCTTCGGCCCAGATTTCCCGTTCGCGTTTGACGACTGGATCGCCCACCCCGACGGGCTGGGCCAGCTACCCGCACATCGGCTCGGTGAAGAAGTCGCCATCGTCGGTGCCGGCATGGCCGGCATGGTCGCCGCCTACGAGCTGATGAAGCTGGGCCTCAAGCCGGTGATTTATGAGGCGTCCAAGATGGGCGGGCGGCTGCGCTCGCAGGTATTTGAAGGTACGCAGGATGTGGTGGCGGAACTGGGCGGCATGCGCTTTCCGGTCTCGGGCACCGCGTTCTACCACTACGTCCACCTCCTGGGCCTGGAGACCCGGGACTTCCCCAACCCCCTGACGCCAGCTTCCGGCAGCACAGTCATCGACCTGGAGGGCAACACCCACTACGCGCGCAGCCTGCAAGACCTGCCGCCGATCTTCAAAGAGGTGGCGGACGCCTGGGCCCAGGCACTCGAAGACGATGCCCGCTTCAGCGACATGCAAAACGCCATCCGCAACCGGGATGTGCCCACACTCAAGCGCATGTGGAATGCGCTAGTGCCGCTTTGGGATGACCGTACGTTTTACGACTTCATCGCCAACTCCAAGGCGTTTGCCAAGCTGTCCTTCCATCACCGGGAAATCTTTGGTCAGGTGGGTTTTGGCACCGGCGGATGGGACTCGGACTTCCCCAATTCCATGCTGGAAATCCTGCGGGTAGTCCTGACCAACTGCGATGACCACCAAAAGCTCATCGTGGGCGGGGCCGACCAGGTGCCGCACGGCCTGTGGCGCCACGCCCCGACCCATCTGGTGCACTGGCCGGCAGGCACTACCTTGCAAAGCCTGCACAGCGGGGCGACCCGTGCGGGAGTGGCCGCCATTGCCCGCGCAGCGGATGGCCGGCTCGCCGTCACCGACACCTGGGGCGACACGCGCCACTACAACGCGGTGCTGACCACCTGCCAGAGCTGGCTGCTCACCACCCAGATTGCGGTCGAAGAGTCCCTGTTCTCGCACAAGATGTGGATGGCGCTGGACCGCACCCGCTATATGCAATCCAGCAAAACCTTTGTCATGGTGGACCGGCCATTTTGGAAAGACAAAGACCCGGAAACCGGCCGCGATGTGATGAGCATGACGCTCACCGACCGGCTGACCCGCGGCACCTACCTGTTTGATAACGGGCCGGACAAACCGGCCGTGATCTGCCTTTCGTATGCCTGGATGGGGGACGCACTCAAGATGCTGCCGCAGACCCCGGAGAAACGCGTCAAGCTGGCCCTGCAGGCCCTCAAGAAGATCTACCCCAAGGTGGACATTGCCAGCCACATCATCGGCGACCCGATTTGCGTATCCTGGGAGGCGGACCCCTACTTTCTGGGAGCCTTCAAGGGCGCATTGCCCGGGCACTACCGCTACAACCAGCGCATGTATGCCCACTTCAAGCAAGACGATTTGCCGCAGCAACAACGCGGCATCTTCATTGCCGGGGATGACGTCTCGTGGACACCCGCTTGGGTGGAGGGGGCGGTGCAAACGTCCCTGAACGCGGTGTGGGGCATCGTGCAACATCTGGGCGGTCACACCCATGCCGCCAACCCCGGCCCCGGTGATGTGTTTGACACCTTGGGGCCGATTGCGCTCCCCGAATGACTGCCATGCGAGTACCTCTGAAGTTGGCACTGTGGCAATGTGCGCCCGCTCCGCTGGATGTGCCGGGCAATCTGGCCCGACTGGAAGCTGCAGCCCGCGAGGTCGCCAGTGCAGGAGCACAACTCCTGGTGTGCCCGGAGATGTTCATCACGGGTTACGCCATTGGTGCGCCGGCCGTGCAGACCCTGGCCCAAGCGGCAGACGGGGCCTGGGCCGACGCCATGGCCGGCATTGCGCAACGCCACAAACTGGCGTTGGTGTACGGCTACCCCGAGCGCGGCGCGGACGGCCGCGTGTACAACGCAGCCCAATGGATCGATGCGTCAGGCCTGCGCTGCCTGAACTACCGCAAGGCCTATTTGTTCGGCGATCTCGACCGCAGCCAGTTTGCCGCCGAGGCGCAAAGCGCCCGAACCTTCGACTTCCATGGCTGGAGGGTTGGCATGCTGATTTGCTACGACGTGGAGTTTCCCGAAGCCACCCGCGCACTCGCGCTTGCAGGCGCAGACCTGATCGCGGTGCCGACGGCCAACATGGCGGACTACGACTTCGTGGCCCGCTCGCTGGTGCCGGTGCGCGCTTATGAGAACCAGTTGTTTGTGGCCTATGCCAACTTCACCGGCCCCGAGGGCGCACTGCAATACGGTGGTTTGAGCGTGGTGGCCGGGCCTGATGGCGCGACCCTGACACAAGCCGGTCGTGAACAGGCGCTGGTGTTTGCCACTCTCGACGATGAGCGGCTCACTGCCGCCCGCAACGCGGCGCAGCACGTTCGCGACCTGACGGCCCTCCACAACCCTCCGACTTAACCGGCCCCATGCGACGAAAAATACCTGCCACCCAGGCTCTGCTTTGTTTCGAGGCTGCGGCGCGCCACGAGAGCTTCACCCGCGCGGCGCAAGAGCTGTCGCTCACCCAAAGCGCCATTTCGCGGCAGATCACTACGCTCGAAGAGCTGGTGGGGATGGCGCTGTTCCGCCGTACACGGCATGGTGTGGCGCTGACGAGTGCGGGCACGCGCTACGCCACCCAAGTTGCTTCCTGGCTGCGCGGGCTGGAGCAGGACACCTTGGACCTCATGTCCACCCGAGGCCATGGTGGCGCGGTGCAATTGGCCAGCGTGCCCACTTTTGCAGCGCGTTGGCTCTTGCCGCGCTTGCCCGACTTTCATTCCAAGCACGCCAACACCGTCGTGCACATCGAGACTCGCACACGCCCGTTTCTGTTCAACGACACCTCGTTCGATGCGGCGATCTTCGCCTGCACGGAGTTGCAAATCCGCCATTGGGCGGGTACGCGCTGCTACCCGCTTCTACGAGAGCAAGTGGTTGCCGTGTGCAGCCCTGCTTTGTTGCGCGGGCGCAAGGCATTGAGTGCAGCAGAAGTGGCTTTGCTGCCCTTGCTGCAACAAAGCACGCGGCCTGACAGCTGGCAAAGCTGGTTTTCAGCGCAAGGCATTGAAGCACCTAACGCCTTCGCCGGGCCGCGTTATGAGCAGTTTTCGATGGCTTCGTCAGCTGCCGCCTGCGGCATGGGGGTGGCCCTGGTGCCCCGCCTGTTGATTGAGGCAGAGCTGGCCCGAGGTGAGCTGGTGCTCGCTCATCCTGCCCCGCTGCCCGGTGAGCGCCACTACTACCTGGTGCTGCCGGAAAACACCGAGGCCGGCCCCGCCGTGGAGCTGTTCAGCGAATGGCTCCAGTCCGTGTGCACCACTGACACGCACTAGAGCACAACGAACGCCAAGCAAGTGCCGAGGGCATCTCCGCTTCGCGGCCGACATCGGTGTTCGCCCCAGCGCATTGAGGCGCGATGACTCCGCTCCCCAATCTGGGTCGCCATGCACCAGCGTGAGGTCTGCGGCACCCCTATCGGCCGACAAACGGCTGGTTTTATGGTGCAAACCCCTAGTTACAGCGTGGCACGTGGATTGCTAGCATGCATCTCATGACTTGACCAAACGGTCAGTTTTTTAAGGAGTTGCCAGCGTGTCCACCCCCTCTTCTTCTCCCGCCGACGTTCGTGCAGGCCGCCTCGCTTCCGAGGAATACGCCAAACGCTTTGCCGACGCCACCCCGCGCTTCACGGCGTCGCAAGCCTTGCTGGAAGCCGAACGCTGCCTGTATTGCTATGACGCCCCCTGCGCCACCGCCTGCCCCACCAGCATTGATGTGCCGTCTTTCATCAAGCGCATTGCCGATGGCAACCTGCGTGGCTCGGCCCAGACCATTCTGGACAGCAACCCCTTGGGCGGCATGTGCGCCCGCGTCTGCCCCACCGAGAACCTGTGCGAAGCCGTCTGCGTGCGCAACACGCAAGAAGACCGACCGGTAGCCATCGGCCGCCTGCAGCGCCACGCCGTGGACGCGCTGATGGAAAGCGCCAAGCCCCAGGTCTTTACCCGCGCTCCCGCCACCGGCAAAAAGGTGGCTGTGGTGGGCGCAGGGCCTGCAGGCTTGGCCTGTGCCTACACCCTGGCCCGCCAAGGCCATGACGTCGTGGTGTTTGACGCCAAGCCCAAAGCCGGCGGCTTGAACGAATACGGCTTGGCCAGCTACAAAACACCGGATGACTTTGCCCAGCGCGAAGTCCAGTGGCTGCTGGATATTGGCGGCATCACCATCCAGAACAACTGGAAGTTGGACACCGTGGCGCAACTCGAAGCCCTGCGCAATGACTATGCGGCCGTATTCCTCGGCATGGGCCTGTCCACCACCCAGCAACTGGGCGTGCCCGGTGACAGTTTGAGCGGCGTGCAGGATGCGGTGGACTTCATCGCCACCTTGCGCCAGACAGAAGACCTCTCCACCTTGCCGGTAGGCCGCCGTGTGGTGGTTATCGGTGGCGGCATGACTGCGGTGGACGCCGCTGTGCAAAGCAAGCTGCTGGGCGCCGAAGAGGTGCACATCGTCTATCGCCGCGGGCAGGAGAGCATGTCCGCGTCGACTGCCGAGCAGGAATGGGCGCAGACCAACGGCGTGACCATCCACCACTGGTTGGCTCCGGTCGAAGTGATGGGCGAAACCGGTCACGCCACAGGCGTGACTTTCGCGCGACAAGCCATGGTCAATGGAAAGCTGAGCGCTACCGGTGACACCACCACCCTGGCAGCCGACATGGTGCTCAAGGCCATCGGCCAGAAGCTGGGCAACCCGGTGTTGGCCGAGAGCGGCCTGACCCTGAAGGACGGCCGCATCGCCACCGATGAAGCCGGCACCACCAACTTGAAGGGCGTATGGGCCGGCGGCGACTGCCGTGCCGGCGGACTGGACCTGACGGTCGAAGCCGTGGAGCACGGCAAGCAATCCGCCCACGCTATTCACGCCTTCATCACCGCCTAACGGGCGCCACGCATTCCGGAGAAACACCATGGCCAATCTAGAAACCACCTTTGCCGGCGTCAAAAGCCCCAACCCCTTCTGGCTCGCCTCTGCACCGCCTACCGACAAGGCCTACAACGTCAACCGCGCCTTCGAGGCAGGTTGGGGCGGCGTCGTCTGGAAGACATTGGGCGAAGCCGGCCCACCCGTCGTCAACGTGAACGGCCCACGCTACGGCGCCCTGCTGTCTGCGGACCGCCGGCTGAACGGCTTCAACAACATCGAGCTGATCACCGATCGCGACCTGGAGCTGAATCTGCGCGAGATCACCGAAGTGAAGCGCAACTGGCAAGAACGAGCCATGGTCGTCTCGCTCATGGTGCCCTGCCAGGAAGCAAGCTGGAAAGCCATACTGCCCCGCGTGGAAGACACCGGCGCCGATGCCATCGAACTCAACTTCGGCTGCCCCCACGGCATGAGCGAACGCGGCATGGGCGCAGCAGTGGGCCAAGTGCCCGAGTACATCCAGATGGTGACCGAGTGGTGCAAGCAGTACAGCAAGCTGCCCGTCATCGTGAAGCTGACTCCCAACATCACCGACATCCGCAACCCGGCGCGTGCGGCCAAGCGCGGGGGCGCAGATGCAGTGAGCCTGATCAACACCATCAACTCCATCATGGGTGTGGACCCCTACACCCTGACCATGTCGCCCAGCACCGGTGGCAAGGGCAGCCACGGCGGCTACTGCGGCCCGGCCGTGAAGCCGATTGCGCTGAACATGGTGGCCGAGATCGCCCGCGACCCCGAAACTGCGGGCTTGCCCATCAGCGGTATTGGCGGCATCGGCACCTGGCGGGATGCGCTGGACTTTATTGCCCTGGGCTCCGGTACGGTGCAAGTGTGCACGGCTGCCATGGTGTACGGCTTCAAGATCGTGAAGGAAATGGAAAGCGGTCTGTCGAATTACATGGACGAAATGGGCTTCAAGAGTGTGGGCGAGATCGTGGGCAAAGCCGTGCCCACGGTGTCCGACTGGCGCTACCTGAACCTGAACCACGTGAGCAAGGCTGTCATCAACCAAGACAGCTGTATTCAGTGCGGCCGCTGCCACATTGCCTGCGAAGACACCAGCCACCAGGCCATCACGTTCGAGAAAGACGGCAAGCGCCACTTCGAGGTGAAGGAAGACGAATGCGTGGGCTGCAACCTGTGCGTG
>DGQR01000188.1:555-34382 GCA_002390825.1 Rhodoferax sp. UBA4409 | reverse complement strand
GTGCACGCCGACTGGACCACCCACCCCAACAACCCCATGCGGGTAGGTGCCTGAACGGACTTGTAAGGGCGGCACTTAGGCATGAAAATCGCTTTTCCCGCCCTGTTTCATTGCGCGACCAGCTATTAATTTAGGAGCAACTATGAGCACTCTGTTTATCCGTGGCGGCACTGTCGTCAATGCCGACCGTGAGTTCAAAGCGGACGTCATCACCCAGGACGGCAAGATCATCGCCGTGGGCGAGAACCTCACCGCCCCTGCGGGCGCCACGGTGGTGGACGCGGGCGGCCAATATGTGATGCCCGGCGGCATCGACCCGCACACCCACATGCAGCTGCCGTTCATGGGTACGGTGACCATGGACGACTTCTTCACTGGCACGGCAGCCGGCCTGGCGGGTGGCAACACCACCATCATCGACTTCGTCATCCCCGACCCGCAGGAAAACATTCTGGACGCCTACAAGAAGTGGCGAGGATGGGCCGAAAAGTCCGCCAGCGACTATTCCTTCCACGTCGCCATCACCTGGTGGAGCGAGCAGGTGCGCAAAGACATGGGCACGCTGGTCAATGACGAGGGCATCAACAGCTTCAAGCACTTCATGGCCTACAAAAACGCCATCATGTGTGACGACGAAACTCTGGTGAACAGCTTCAAGCGTTCGCTCGAACTGGGCGCCATGCCCACCGTGCATGCTGAGAACGGCGAACTGGTCTACCTGCTGCAAAAAACCGTGTCCGAGATGGGCATCAAAGGGCCTGAAGGCCACCCGCTCTCCCGCCCGCCCATGGTGGAGGCTGAAGCTGCCAACCGCGCGATTGCGATTGCCGATGTGCTGAATGTGCCCATCTACGTGGTGCACGTAAGCTGCGTAGAAGCGGCCGAAGCCATTGCCCGCGCCCGCGCCCGCGGCCAACGCGTGTATGGCGAGGTGTTAGCCGGCCACTTGGTGCTGGACGACAGCGTCTACCGCCACCCGGACTTTGCAACCGCGGCAGCCCACGTGATGAGCCCGCCCTTCCGCCCCAAGGGCAACAGCGAGTTCTTATGGCGCGGCCTGCAAAGCGGCAACCTGCACACCACCGCTACGGACCATTGCACCTTCTGCGCTGCGCAAAAGGCAGCCGGCAAAGACGACTTCACCAAAATCCCGAACGGCTGCGGCGGCGTGGAAGAGCGCCTGGCTGTGATCTGGGACGAAGGCGTAAACACCGGGCGCCTGACGCCTTCAGAGTTTGTGGCGGTCACGTCTGCCAACACCGCAAAGCTGTTCAACATCTACCCGCAAAAGGGCAGCGTGAGCGTGGGCGCCGATGCCGACCTGGTGGTCTGGGACCCGGCAGGGACCAAGACATTGTCGGTCAAAACGCAGTTCAGCAAGGGCGACTTCAACATCTTCGAAGGCCGTACCGTCAAAGGCATTCCAAGCCACACCGTGAGCCAGGGTGAGTTGGTCTATATGCAAGGCGATCTGCGCGCCGTGCAGGGCAAGGGCCGCTACATCAAGCGCGCGCCTTTCAGCTCCAACTTTGCCGCCAGCAAACTGCGCGCCGATACCCTGGCCCCCACGGCCGTCAACCGCTAAAGGAAGCACCATGACCACCGACACCCAAATCGACACCGTGCTCGACCTCTCCCGCATCCGCATCAACGGCAAACGCTTGTGGGCCTCGCTGATGGAGTTGGCACAGATTGGCGCCACGCCCAAAGGGGGCGTGTGCCGCCTGACCTTGACCGACCTCGACAAGCAAGGCCGCGACCTCGTGACCCGCTGGGCGGTGGAGGCGGGTATGACCGTCACCATCGACAAGATCGGCAACGGCTTCATGCGCCGTCCCGGGCGCAACAACAGCCTGCCGCCCATCATGACCGGCAGCCACATAGACACCCAGCCCACCGGCGGCAAGTTTGATGGCAACTACGGCGTGCTGGCCGGCATCGAAGTGGTGCGCACCCTGAACGACCTGGGCATCGAAACCGAAGCACCGATCGAAGTGGCCTTTTGGACCAACGAAGAAGGCTCGCGCTTTGTGCCAGTGATGATGGGCTCGGGCGTATTCGCCAAAGCCTTCACGCTGGAGCATGCGTATGCCGCCACCGATACCGAAGGTAAAACCGTCAAGGGGGAGCTGGAGCGCATCGGCTACATCGGCGACCAGGAACCGGGCGAACACCCGATTGGCGCGTATTTCGAAACCCACATCGAACAAGGCCCGGTGCTCGAGGACAACGACGTGACCATCGGCGTGGTCAGCGGCGTGCTGGGCATTCGCTGGTTTGACTGCACCGTCACCGGCATGGAAGCCCACGCCGGCCCCACCCCCATGGCGCTGCGCAAAGACGCGATGCTGGCCGCCACACGCATCATGCAAGACGTAGTGGCCGCCGCCCACCGCCACCCGCCGCATGGCCGTGGCACCGTGGGCATGGTGCAAGTGTTCCCCAACAGTCGCAACGTGATTCCGGGCCGAGTGAAGTTCAGCATCGACCTGCGCAACAGCACCGACGCGCTAGTGGATCAAATGGCCGACGAGGTGAAAGCCTTTGCCGCCAAGGTAGCGCAAGAGCACGGCGTGGACGTGAAGATTGAAATGGTCTCCAGCTACTCGGCGATTGCCTTTCACGACGACTGTGTGGACGCTGTGGGCCGCGCCGCCAAAAACCTGGGCTACAGCCACATGCCCGCTGTGTCAGGCGCCGGCCACGACGCGGTCTACATGGCCAAGCTGGCTCCCAGCGGCATGATCTTCATCCCGTGCAAGGACGGCATCAGCCACAACGAGATTGAAGACGCGAAGCCCGAGCACATCACCGCGGGCTGCAATGTGTTGCTGCATGCGATGTTGGAGCGGGCGAAAGTGGTTTGAAGGATCCTCGAGACAAGCATTTGAGGCATATTGGCCTGCATCCCCCGTATTTATTGCGCAAGCAGCTCCTGATTTGATAGCAAATCAGGAGCTGCTTTTATTTCGACTGTTGGATATTGAAAACCCTAGGGCCCGCTTTCGGGCAATCCATCGCTAGGCTGTCCGCTCAACGGTAAAGCTGGTTCCATCAAAATACTGCGTATCCTGGAGTTTTTCCAGGATCTCACTGTCATTGAGGTGCCCGGTGTCCTTGATGCCAACGCAGGCGTTTCTGCCGCGCGACTTGGCGACGTAAAGTGCAGCGTCGGCAACTTTAATGGTCTTACTCCAGTCCAGCAGCGACGGGCGTGTGGGACACAGCGGGAAGCACGCGAATCCGACGGAACAGGTCTTGTAAATGGGGGCGCCACCTTCCAGCGCGAAGGGTGCGTTGGCGACGGCCAGCCGAACTCTTTCCCCGAGTTGCAAAGCATGGCTACGGTCCGTAGCGCGTGCAACGATCAAAAACTCTTCGCCGCCCCAACGCACCATGTAGTCGGTGTCGCGAAAGACGGTGCTGAACCTCTCCCGCAGTTGCATCAGTACGGCATCGCCCGCTGCGTGGCCGAGTTCGTCGTTGAGTGCTTTGAAGTGGTCGATATCAATCAGGTAAAAAATGAGATCCGCGTCCTTCGGCATTTCCGCACCGTACTTGGCGTACCCTGAATAGCGGCGCGCTACAAGATCGATGTCGGACTCAATATGGCGCGACAGAAAGCGCCTATTGCGCATGCCGGTCAGGGGGTCGGTCAGACTGGCTTCCTCCAGGGCTTGTGTCCTCTCTTGCACCTTGCTTTCGAGAATCAGATGTTGGACACGCAACTGGCGCGTACGAAGCTGGATAACCCCATACATCGCGGCGATCAGCGCGACTACGGCAGCCACTGCCACACTGGTGTGCTGCCACCATGCGGCCTCCACAGTTACCGGAACGGCGAGCTCGTGAGAACTCCACTGACTATGCCGATTGGTGGCACGTATACGCATGACATAGGAGCCAGGCGACAGACTTCCATAGCTGGCACTGCGCAACTCGGGTCCCGTTTGCACCCAATCAGGGTCGAACCCCTCCAGACGGTACGCATAGCGCAGGCGCCCGGGCTCCGCCAAATCAAGCGCCGCAAAGTCGAAGGTGAAGTTGTTCTGTCCTGGCGCAATCCGGAGGGCATCGCCGATGAAAGGCGTTGGCCAACGTGCATTGTTGACCCGTATTTGTGTCAACACCAGCGGAGGTGAAAACTGGGAAGCTTGAAAAGCTTCGGGTGACACCACCAAAAGGCCTTTGCTGCCGCCAAAGAGCAGTCGTCCGTTCCGGGTTTTGGTGAATGAAAAAAACCAGGGTGTTCCGATATCGATACCATCCACCGCGCTCAGCATGAGCATGCTGTCGGCTTTGGGGTCGTAGACATGCATTTGTGTCCAGATACGACCCTGGGCGTCCTCCATCAGGTTGGCACCGAAGGGGCGGCTTACGAAGCCATGGCGTTGGCTCACACGGTCGAACCGCGCCGCAGTTCCATTCCAACTCTCGAGTTTGTGCAGGCCAGAGACTGCGGTGTCCACCCATAGGCGGTCAGCGCGGTCCCACAGCAATCCGATCACCACTGGCGTGCCCAGTTCTCCCCCCGGCTCTGCGGCAACACTGACCATTTCATGGCTTTTTGCGGGGATACGAAAAATGCCTTGGCTTGTACCCACCCACAGCGCTTGGTCTGGGCCCTGCGCCACGGTAAACGCGTCGCCCTTCAGTTTGGAGCCCCCTTGGAGATGGACTGGCAAAACGGAGCGCCCATCAGGCGGAACCTGCAAGAGCCCGTCTTGCGTGCAGACCCATAGTCGCCCGTCACTGCCAGCCACTAAACGGTGCACCGTTCCGGCCTCTAAGGCTAGCCGGCTCAGCAATTGACCTTTTTCACTCACACGATGCAAAGCACCCGCCCCTGCGACCCAGACTGAACCGTCAGGCATCTGCGCCATAGCGCCGACTTGCATCGGCGCTTGGCGATTACCGGCACCCGGCAGAGCGAAGGTGCCTTTGCTTTGGAGGTCCGAGGACAGTACGCCGATACCTGCCGTGTGGGTGGCTGCCCAGATGTCGCCATTGGACAGTTGCAGCAGTCCACGCACGTCTGGCTTTGCCAGCGCGTCTCGTGGCTCGCTTTGCGGGTTGCGCAGCAAAATCGCGGTGTTACCAGGATCATGGCGCTGCAAACCCACACCGAAGCCGGCAATCCAAAGCCAGCCATCTTGTGCGCGCAACAGTGTGGTGACTTCGTTGGCAGCCAGGCCGTCAGGTCGCGCGGGGTCATGCTGCAATTGCTTCAAGACCTTAGCGCTGGCGCTGTCCCTCACTTCGATGCCGGAGTCCCTGCCCACCCAGACGGTTCCATCGGATGACTGCACAAAACTGGTGACGGCCCCAGCGCCTTGTGTCAGGTCCTTGTTGGACAGCATCTCCACAGAGCCGGTCTTGGGATCTATGCGCGCAATATCCCCTTGCAACGTCCCCGCCCAGATCAGGCCTGCATCGTCCTGCATAAGCGCTTGCACCGTGCGGCCCTTGAGGCTGAGGGCAGCGCCGACTCCGTCGATTCGTTCGAATCGGTCATGGGTGTGTCGCTTACGGCTCAAACCCGTCCAAGTGCCAACCCACAGATCTCCGTTGGTATCCACAAGGAGCGCCTGCACGCGGTCGTCTGGCAGGCTGTGGTCAGTGCTGGATTTGCGATAGCTCTTAAAAGCCTTGGTGGCCGGATCCAACCGCGCCAAACCGGTACCTAGTGAACCGACCCAGATACCGCCTTCGCGGTCCTCCGCCAGCGCTCTCACCGTGGAGTGTTTGGCCTCTTGACCCGCCTGCGTAGTACTCGGGGCATTGCCCAACACCTGGACCGTGTCGATCACAGGGTCGTAGACCGCCAAGCCGCGAGTTTCGGTGCCGATCCACACTTTGCCGTCTTTGCCCGCATGGAGGGCTCGTATCCAGCCGAGATTGCGCGCTACCGGGTCCGGGTCTGCTGTCTCTTGTGAGGTGAAGCGATATCCGTCGTAACGGACGAGTCCATCTCCAGTGGCAAGCCAGAGATAGCCCGTGGCATCCTGCACGGCGGTGGCGACCACACCGCGCGGTATCGCTCCCACACCGACAGATTCCAGCCTTGTTTGCGCCCATGGGGGCAATACTGCAAAGGCTTCACTACCTGCGATGGCCAGCAAGGCGCACAGCAGCCACCCTGTGACGCGTACTTTTTTATCTCCCATCAACCCACTATATGCGAACCCTCCCCCGATGAGCTAGTCAGCTGTGTCACCAGTACAACTGCCCAATGATTCTGGTGATAAGTCTGGCGCCGGTGAGAGCGCCCCTACCCCGACGCCGCAAGGGATTCACGAATATCATGGAATCCACTCCCTCCCATCACCCCGGAACCTCACATGACCGACTCCTCCCCCTACGTGCCGCCCAAGGTTTGGACCTGGGACAAAGACAACGGCGGCGCGTTCGCCAACATCAACCGGCCGATTGCCGGCCCTACACACGACAAAGAATTGCCGGTGGGCAAACACCCGCTGCAGCTGTATTCGCTGGGCACCCCCAATGGCGTCAAAGTGACCATCCTGCTCGAAGAGCTGCTGGCACTGGGCCACACGGGTGCCGAGTACGACGCGTGGCTGATCAACATCCGCGACGGCGACCAGTTCGGCTCCGGCTTTGTAGACGTGAACCCCAACTCCAAAATCCCCGCCTTGCTGGACCGCAGCGGGCCTGAGCCTTTGCGCGTGTTTGAGTCGGGCTCCATCCTGCTGTATCTCGCAGAGAAGTTCGGCGCGTTTGTGCCCAAAGACATTGCGGGCCGCACCGAGACCCTGAACTGGCTCTTCTGGCAAATGGGCAGTGCGCCTTACTTAGGCGGAGGCTTCGGGCACTTTTACGCCTACGCGCCGACCAAGATTGAGTACGCGATTGACCGCTTCGCTATGGAAGTGAAGCGCGAGCTCGATGTGCTGGACCGGCGCCTGGCTGATAACGAGTACCTGGCGGGCAGCGAGTACACCATTGCCGATATGGCGGTCTTCCCCTGGTACGGCGGGCTGGTCAAGGGTTGGGCTTACGGCGCTGCAGAGTTCTTGAGCGTGCACGAATACCAACACGTGCAACGCTGGGCAGACCAGCTCTACGCCCGCCCGGCCGTGAAGCGCGGCCGTATGGTGAACAAGGTGACCGGCGAACCTTCAGAACAAGTGCGCGAGCGCCACAGCGCCAGCGACTTCGACGGCAAGACCTTGGCCTGAAGCCACTGGGGGGGGCGCACTGTGGTGTTGAGTTTGCAGATAGGGCGGTGGAGTTTGGCCGGTTCATGAGCCGCCCTACCTGCCCCCACTGTTTGCGCCCGCAAGCCACCTGCCTGTGCCATTTGGCCGTGCCCACAGCGAGCGCGTGCGAGCTGCTGATCTTGCAGCACCCGCTGGAAGTGCAACACGCCAAAAACAGCGCGCGCCTCTTACACCTGAGCGTGACCGGCAGCCGGATCGTGGTGGGTGAGGCGTTTAACGAGGCCGCACTGCAGGCCCTGATGCCCGGACCACGCACCACCGTGCTGCTGTACCCGCCCACTGCGTATGAGGGGCATGCGGCACCCGCCCTGCTGGAGCCCTCGCAACTGCAGCACCCCGAGACGCTGCGCTTGGTGGTGCTGGACGCCACCTGGCGCAAGAGCCGGAAGATGTTGCACTTGAGCCCCGGCCTGCAAAGGCTGCCGCGTCTGGCCTTGGACGAGGTGCCCGCTGGCCGCTACGCGATCCGCAAGGCACATGCGCCGGGCCAGCTCTCGACCCTGGAGGCCACCTGCGCGGCCTTAGCGCAGCTGGAGCGCAACGCCGAGCGATGGCAACCTCTACTGGCCGCCTTTGATGCGTTCGTGGCCGGGCAGATGGCTTATATACAAAAATAGTTGCTAGCGCTCATGGAATTTGCGCCAACAGCTATTGATTTGATAGCAATCAGCCTTTGCGGACGAACTTGAAAATCAGAATCCAGAAGACAAGAATCAAAGACGCCACCGGGAACTGCAACTCGGTGGGCATGAAGTAAATCACCATCACCCCGGGTATCCAGACGCACCACATGGCAATCAGCACTGGCAGGTACTGGTGGGCCAGAAAGTCGGCAGAAAACAAATGGCGCAGCGTCTTGCGGGTGAAGCCGCCCTCGCGCCAAGCGAACAGCGCAACGATCACAAAATTGGACACCGGCGAATACACAAACTGGTCAAACAGCATCTTCTTGACCAGAGTGAGCGCATCGCTTTGCTCGCCAAACAGATGCACTTGCACGCCGTACAGCACATCCACCGTGAGGCCGATGCTGCCGAACACCAGCGCGGCATAGATCACATCGCGAGTGGACTTGCGGGTCCAGGTCTGGCGGCCGAGTGCCACGCTCAAGCCCTCCGGCACCAGCACCGCAAACACCACGTAAGACACGAACGCAAACGCAAGGCCCCACGCCTCTTTGACATCGCCCCAGCGGGCCAGACCCTGCTGGAAGGCGGGCACGGTGGCATAGGCCAGCAGCAGCACAGCCAGACCACACCACAGCAACACGCCGGGCAGCGCGTTGGCGCGGATAGCTGCGCGGACTTGTTGCAGGGCAGAGGGTGACTGCAGGGTCGTCATGCGGCGGCAGCGTCCGCCAGCGCCAACTCTGCCATCTTCACCGCGCCTTCAAAACTGCGGGCGCCACCTATAAACAGGTTCAGGTGGCAAAACACGCTGTCAGCCACGCCGTTCACTGCGGCCAACTCGCCATCGCGCAAGCCGGCCCAGCTGGCAGGCAAGTCCATGCGCGCGGTGAACGAACCGGCTTCGACCGGCACGGTTTTGATCTGGTACTGGTCGCCATCGGAATCGGGGTAAATCACGAACATCACCTCGGGCATTTCATTCAGCACCACATGCGTCCAGGGCATGCCGCCCTCTTGCAGGTGCAGCACCCGGCCGCCCAATAGGCGCGGCGCCTGGCGAACCGTGTCCATGGCGCGCAGCTGGGCCACCTTTTTGCTGATGGCGTGGTCGAGGAACTTGCGGGTGATGGCAATCGCTTCGCGGAAGCGGGTTTCCAGCAGCTGGGCCTTGGCTGCGTGGTCGAGGCCCTTTTCTTCGAGCCAATGGGTGTTGAGCTGGGCAATCAGGCTCGAGAGGCCGAAGATGCCGGGCGACACGTCGCCCTGGCCGGTGTCCACGATGTCGAGATACTGCACCAGCGAGTGGTCGATGGAGCGGACGATCTGCTCGATCGCTGCCGCATCCAGGGCGTGGCCCTGAGCTGCACACCAAGCCTGCACATAGACGGTGCCGTACTGGGACCACACCAAGCCCGCGCTGGCATAGCCCACGCCGGGTACGGTGTTGCCATCCACCGATTGGGCCGGGCGGGCGCCATCGAATCCGCGTTGGTGGTGGTCGAAGCGGCCCTTGGCGGCATCCCACACGCCCCCCACATCGACCGCGAAATCAGCCGCGTCGATCAGCTCTTGTTTGCGGGTGCGAACCAGGCGGTGTGAGGGAAACACCCCCATCAAAATGCCCACGCCGAATACGTCGTCGGCATGGAAGGTGCCACTGTGGGTGGCAATTACGGTGGTGGAGGTTTCAGTCATCCACCGATTTTAGGGACTTACCCTGATCTGCGTTGCAGCCAGCCCAAGCCCTCGCGGGTGGCGCCCGGCACCACTCCACGCCGGGGGCGGTATTCGCAGCCCACCCAGCCGTCCCAGCCACACACGGCAGACACTTCGTCGATCACGTCTAGCAGATACGGGTAATTCAACTCCCCCACGTCGGGCTCGTGGCGGCCGGGCACACCGGCAATCTGAAAGTGACCGACGCGCCCGGTGGGCAAGTATTCGCGGATCTTGGTGGCCACATCGCCTTCCATGATCTGGCAGTGGTACAGGTCGAACTGCACCTGCAGGTTGGGCGCCCCCACCGCCTGCACGATGGCGTGGGCCTGGGCCTGTGTTTGCAAAAGGTAACCCGGAAAGTCGCGGGTGTTGATCGGCTCCACCAGCACCGCACGGCCCACAGATGCAGCCTGCGCGGCGGCCCATTGCAAGTTGCCCAGGTAGGTCGCGTGGCAAGCGGCGGAGTCTGCACCGGGCGGCAACACGCCGGCGAGCACGTGAATGCGGGGGCAATCGAGGGCATGGGCATATTCCAGCGCGCGGGCGAAACCGGCTCGGAACTCGGCCTCCCGCCCGGGCAGTGCGGCAATGCCGCGTTCACCGGCATCCCAATCACCGGGCGGTGCATTGAGCAGCACCTGTTGCAGGCCATGGGTTTGCAAGCGTGTCGCCAGCTCTTTCTCGGCAAAGGCGTATGGAAACAAAAACTCGACCCCCATGAAACCGTCGGCTGCAGCAGCGGCAAATCGGTCCAGAAAGGGGTGCTCGTTGTAGAGCAGCGAAAGGTTGGCGGCAAAGCGGGGCATAGCCGTGAAAGTGTACCGGCCGACCGGGGGATGCCAGGGTCACGCCAAGCGGCTAGGATGGCGGCCAGAACAACCTTCTTATTACGAGGACAAGACCATGGAATTTTTGAGCGACCCGAACGTCTGGATTGCGTTTGCCATGCTGACAGCACTGGAAATCGTGCTGGGCATCGACAACATCATCTTCATCTCGATTCTGGTCGGGCGCCTGCCACCCCACATGCGGGACAAGGCACGCCGCCTCGGCCTGGGCTTTGCGATGGTGTCGCGCCTGCTGTTGCTGTTTTCGCTGAGCTGGGTCATGGGCCTGACCGAAGACTTGTTCAGCGTGGCCGGCAAGGGCTTCAGCGGCCGGGACTTGGTGTTGCTCGCCGGCGGGCTGTTTTTGCTCTACAAAGCCTCGCACGAGATTTTTGTGGAAGTAGAAGCCCGCGACGAACACGCCCCCGCCGCCACCGAAGACGCGGTCATGAAGGCCGCCGGCACCAAACTGTTCTGGTCCATCATCGGCCAAATTGCCATCATTGATATTGTGTTTTCACTGGACTCGGTGATCACCGCAGTCGGCATGGTCGACCAGATCAGCGTGATGGTCGCCGCCGTGGTGGTGTCGGTCGGTGTGATGCTGGTGGCTGCCAAGCCGATTGGAGAGTTTGTGGACCGCCACCCGTCGGTCAAGGTGCTGGCCTTGGCGTTCCTGGTCATGGTGGGCATGGCGCTCACCGCAGAAGCGTTTGACCAGGAAATCCCCAAGGGCTATATCTACGCTGCCATGGCTTTCTCGCTGGCGGTGGAAGCCTTGAACATCCGGGCCCGCGGCAAGCGCAAGGCCCAGACGGGTTCTTAAACCTCGACCTGAGCGGCCTCTGGCGTCACTATGGGGCCGGTGCCGCTAAAGCGTTCGAGCAGCAGGTAAAGCACCGGCGTGATGAACAAGGTGATGGCCTGCGAAAAAATCAGGCCGCCCACCACTGCCAAGCCCAAGGGCTGACGCAGCTCAGCGCCGGCGCCGATGCCAAGGGCAATCGGCAAAGCCCCCATGAGCGCGGCCAGCGTGGTCATCATGATCGGGCGGAAGCGCAAGATACAAGCCTCGCGAATCGCCTCTGCCGGCGTCATGCCCATATGACGCTGCGCATCGAGCGCAAAGTCGATCATCATGATCGCGTTTTTCTTCACAATCCCGATGAGCAAGACCAAGCCGATGGTGGCAATCAGGGTCAAGTCCTGACCGAAAAACATCAGCGTCGCCAGCGCGCCAGTGGCTGCTGAAGGCAGGCCGGCCAGGATGGTGATGGGGTGGATATAGCTCTCGTACAGCACCCCCAGCAAGACGTAAATCACGAGCAGCGCCGCAATGATCAGGATGGCCTGGCTGCCTTGCGAGTTTTTGAACACCGCGGCATCGCCGCCATAGCTGCTGATGATGGAGCTTGGCATCTGGATAGCCTCGCGGGCTGCATCGATCTTGGCAGTGGCATCGCCCAATGCGGCACCGGGCGCCAAGTTGAACGACACGGTCACCGCTTGCAGTTGGCCCACGTGGTTGATCGAGGTCGGGCCTACCGAGCGCTCCACCGTAGTAAAGCTGCTCAGGGGCACCAGCCCGCCGTTACTGGAGCGTACGTAAATGCCGTTGATGGCAGATTCGTCCTGCTTGGCCTCGGGGGCGACTTCCATGATGACTTGGTAGCTGTCGGTTGGCAGGTAAATGGTGGACACCTGGCGCTCACCGAACGCACTGAACAGGGCCGTGCGGATGCTGTCAACCGACACGCCCAAAGAGTTGGCGCGGTCACGGTCAATTTTGAGTTGCGCCTGCAAGCCGCGCAATTGCGAGTCGCTGGTCACGTCGCGGAACATCGGGTCAGAGCGCAGCTTTTCTTGGAGCTTCTGGGCCCAGGTGCTGAGCTCGTCCGCCCGGATGCTCTGCAAGATGTACTGGTACTGCGCCTTGCTCTGGCGACCGCCAAGCTGCAAGTTTTGAGTGGGGCGCATGAACACGTTGATACCGGCCACGCCCCGCAATTTCTTGCGCAGGCCTTCGACCACTTTTTTCATCGGCTCGCGTTCAGACTGGGGCTTGAGTGTCACAAACATGCGACCGGTGTTTTGCGCACCGCCTCCCCCGTTGAATGAGCTGACCACCGCCACGTTCGGGTCTTTGCGGATGATTTCAGCCGCCCGCTCTTGCAGGGCCACCATGGCGGTGAACGAGGTGTCTTCTGCCGCCTCGGTCGTGACCTGAATTTGACCGATATCTTCTTCCGGGAAAAATCCTTTCGGGATCACCTGCAACAGCCAGGCAGTGGCAACGAAGGTAGACAGCGCAATGGCCAAAATCACCCAGCGGTGGGCCAAGGCGAGGTCCAGCATGCGGGTGTAGCCGGCCAAGGTGGCGTTGAAGGCACGCTCAAAGCTGCGCACCACGACACCGGGGCGCTTCATGTGCGCCTCATCTTTCAAAAAGCGGCTGGCCAGCATGGGCACCAGGGTCAGCGACACAAACGCCGACACCACAATCGACAGGCCCACCACCACCGCAAACTCGTGGAACAACAAGCCGATCACGCCGGGCATGAAAAAGATGGGAATGAACACCGCGATCAGCGACACCGAGATCGAAATAATGGTGAAGCCCACTTCGCGCGCACCGCGCAAGGCTGCCTGAAACGCGTTCTCACCCTTCTCCACGTGGCGGATGATGTTCTCCAGCACCACAATGGCGTCGTCCACCACCAGGCCGACTGCGAGCGTCAGACCCAAGAGCGAGATGTTGTCGAGGCTGTAGTTCAGGCCCCAGAGCAACGCCACCGCACCAACCAGCGACACGGGCAACGACAAGGCCGGAATGACGGTGGCCACAAAACGACGCAAAAACAAAAAGATCACCAGCACCACCAAAATGATGGTGCCGATCAGGGTGAGCGTGACGTCGTGCAAGGCTTCCCGCACCGACAAAGAGCGGTCGTTCACCGGCGTCATCTTCACCGAGGCCGGCATCTGGGTTTGCAGGGCAGGCAATGCCGCGCGGATGGAGTCCACCACCTGCACCGTGTTGGCGCCCGGCTGGCGTTGCACCGCCAGGGTAATAGAGGGCTCGCCATTCAGGGTGGCCCAGCTACGGAGTGTTTCCAGGCTGTCTTCTACCTTGGCCACATCGCGCAGGCGCACCGGGTTGCCGCCCTTGGTGCTCACAATCAGATCGGCAAATTCGGACGCATTGCGCAGTTGCTTGTTGGCCTGGAGCACCAGCGTCTGCTTGGGGCCTTCCAGGGTACCCACCGGTGTATTCACGTTGGCCGCTCTCAGGGCCGCGCTGATTTCATCCAGCCCGATGTTGCGGGCAGCCAGCGCCTGCGGCTGCACGCGCACCCGCACCGCGTAGCGCTTGGAGCCGAACACGTTGACCTGCGCTACACCGCTCACAGTAGAAAGAGTCGGCACGATCAAATGCTCTGCGTAGTCCTGCAACTCAGCTGGCGACAGCGAGGGGGACTGCAAAGCCACCAGCAAGACCGGGGCGTCCGCAGGGTTCACCTTGCGGTACGACGGCGGGTTGGTCATGTCAGAGGGCAAGGCACGCTGCGCGCGCAGCAAAGCCGCTTGCACGTCGACAGCCGCCGCATCGATATTGCGGGACTCTTCAAACTCCAGCGTGAGCGAGGTACTACCCAGCGTGCTGGTGGAGCTAATGGTTTTGAGGCCCGGTACCGTCTGGAATTGCTTTTCAAGCGGCAGCGCCACCGATGTCGCCATGGTCTCCGGGCTCGCACCGGCGAGAGACGCCGAGACGTTGATCACCGGCGTGTCGTAACTCGGCAAGGCCGCTACCGGAATGCTGCGAAACCCGATCACCCCCGCCATCACGATGGCGAGGTTGAGTAACACCGTCATCACCGGACGGCGGATGAAATGTTCAGAGATGTTCATGGTGTAGCGGGCTTGGCGGCGTCACTGGCGGCGGGCTTGGCATCCGGGGCTTTGGCGTCGCCGTCTTTGGGCTTGCCTTTACCCTCCGGGCTCTCTTTGGCACGCTCCACCACCGGCACATTGGGCCGCAGGTTTTGTTTGCCTTCTTGCACCACTGCATCACCGGCTTTGATACCGGTCACTGCGGCGTCGCCCGCTTCGGAATACACCAGCTTGATCGGTTTGAGCACCGCTTTGCCGTCTTCCACCACATACACAATAGTGCCGCGTGCGCCTTGCACGATGGAGGCAACAGGAATCACCACCGCATCGGGAATGCTGGCAATGGTTTGCTGCACTTCGGCAAATGCGCCAGGCCAGAGCTTGTTGTCGGCGTTGGCGAACACTGCCTTGGCCTTCACGGCGCCCGAGCTCGCGTCTACGGCGCTGTCCACAAACTGCAACTTGCCCTTGAAGGTGCCGCCGCCATCAGCCAGCGTGGCCTTGACCGAGGCGCCCTCCTTCAATGCGGCGAGCGCGTCGCTCAGGTTGCGCTGGGGAATACTGAACTGAATGCCCACCGGGTCCAATTGGGTGATGGTGACCAAACTGGTCACATTCACCTGCACTGCGCTGCCCACAAAGACATTGACCGCACCGGCACGGCCGGACGCCGGCGCCACGATGCGGGAATACGACAAGGCGACTTTGGCCGCATCCAGCGCGGCCTGGTCGGCCACTACCGTGGCATTCACACTGTCGACCAGCGCTTGGGCCGTATCGACCGACCCTTGGGAAATAAAGTTTTGCGCAAACAACTGCTTGGCGCGCTCAAACTGGCGCTTGGCGTCGGCCAGTGACACATTGTCTTTGGCCAACTGGGCGGCGGCCTTGGCCACATTGGCCTCGTCGCTGCGGGCGTCCAGGGTGAACAGCAACTGCCCCGCCTTGACGAACTGCCCTTCTTTAAAATGCACGCTTTTGATGGTGCTGTTCATCTGGGTGCGCACATCGACCACATTGAGTGGCACCACGGTGCCACTGGCCTTGAGGGTGACGTTGAGGTCTTTTTTCTGGGCCTTCACGGTAGTCACCGATGCCGGGCCACCGGCCGGTGCGCTGGCTGCAGCACTCGCCGGTGCGGCAGCCGGGCCGGCTGCGCCGGAGGCGGCGGTTGCGGGAGCGGTAGAAGCAGTCTCGGACTTGCCGGAGCAACCCCACATCAACAAGGGCAGCGCAGAGCACGCCAGCACAACTTTGGCACGATGAAATTTCATGGGCAGGGCAACAACAAGGGGGCAGGTTGGAGGGAGAACAGCACAAACGCGGGCGTTCGGCCTTCATTTTTAATCATAGGTTGCTGAGACGCGAACTCACCGGATTAAATCCGACCAGGATGCAAAGCATCTGTAAAGTTTGCGCCCGCCACGCAGGCCTGCCAGTCTATGACTGCTGCGTGGCAAAACCAAGACAGGTTTTCCCTCGCCGCCCCGGGCGATTAACGCGTACGGGCCTTGAAGGTGTCTGCCCAGATCTGCCCTAACCATGGGCCTGCGCTCACGAGCACGATGCCCACCAACACCGGAATCGCACCGACCAGAAAGCCCGCCTCGATCGGCTCATCGAGCAACCAGGCACCAAACAACATGCCGAACAAGGGCGTCATGAACGAGAACACACCCAGCCGAGACGCCAGGTAGTGGCGTAACAACCAGAACCAGGCCAGAAAGCTGGCAAACGACACCACCACCGCGTGAAACGCAAGGCTGGCCCACACGCGAGGTGTGAAGTTCACCTGGGCCTGCCCCGACATCCAGGCAGCGCACAGCAACACCCCGAATGCCATCACCAATTGGTATTGCAAGGTTTTGGAAGGCTGGGCTTTGGCAAGGCTGGAGCAGCGCACCACCACGGTCGTGGCTGCCCAGGCAATAGCGGCGAGCACCCCCAAGAAGTCGCCCCACAAAGTGCTGCCCATTGCAGTGGCACCGGTGGCAGCGGCACCGGTGGCAGCGCCGTGCCCACGGCCCAAGAAGGTCATGGCAATACCGGCAAAGGCAATCGCGATACCGCTCCACTGCAAACCACTCAGGCGCTCTGCCGGAATCCGCCAGTGCAAACCCAGCGCTGCAAAAATCGGAGCGGTGTACAAAAACACGACCATGTGCGACGCACTGGTGTGGCGCAGGCCTTCGGCCACCAGCAAAAACTCCGTGGCAAAAAACACACCGACCGCCAAGCCCGGCACCAGGGTTCCATCGCGCAGCGACATGGACTCGCCACGCCACCACATCACCAAGCCCACCAAAAGGGCCGCCACGCCGGACCGCAGGGCAATTTGCATGACCGGTGCAATATCCGCCGCCGTGGCTTTGAGCACCACCTGCTGCATGCCCCAGGTGGCACACAAGACCATCATCAACAGGACGGCGGACCCATCCACCGGTTTGCGCGTATCCATAACTCTCCCATACCTATCAATCGACCGATTATTCAGCTGACGGCTTTCATTGATATAGTGAAAAGATGACAAGCCATACGCCATAGCGGACAAGCATGCCCATCCTGCGCCCCAAGCTGGACATCCCCCTCACCAGCCCCACCCTGCCGGCACCGGTCATGTTCCGCAGCGCCTATGTGCCGGACCACGGGCTCTACCCCGAGCACCAGCACGCCTGGGGCGAATTTGTGTATTCCTTCAGCGGCGTGATGGAGGTCAAAGTGCAAGGCCACCATTTCCTGGCGCCGCCGCAGTACGGCATCTGGCTGCCGCCCCACTTGGAGCATGTGGGCCTGAACCGCAAAGCGGCACACCACTGCTCTTTGTATGTGTCTACCGCCTTGTGCCGCCCCTTGCCAGCAGAGCCCTGCGCACTCACGGTGAGCCCCTTGGTACGGGCCATGCTGGAACACCTGCGCTTGCAACCAGCCGGCAGTGCGGTGTCGGGGCCTGAAGCCCGCTTGCTCAAAGTGCTGCTCGACCAGCTCACCCTCGCACCCCGGGCGGGCAGCTACCTGCCCGGCTCTGACGATCCGGCGCTGGGCGCCGTGCTGCGGCTGCTGCAAGCCCACCCCGGCGACAACCGCTCGCTCCCCGAGCTGGCCCACGCAGTCCACAGCACCGAGCGCACCCTGATGCGCCGCTGCCAGCGCGACTTGGGCATGCCGTTTGCCGAGTGGCGCCAGCGCCTGCGGGTGGTGCGGGCCATGCCCATGCTGGAGGCAGGCCAGACAGTGGAGACGATTGCGCTGGATCTGGGCTACGGCAGCGCCTCGGCCTTCATTGCCATGTTCAAGAAGCTAATGGGCACCACGCCGGATGAGCTCCGCCGCGGCACCCTGAGCGCCGCCTAGAGCGTGGCGGGTGCTCCGCCAAAACGGCTCTCCGCCTGTTTGCGGAACTCTGAGGGCGTCATGCCCTTGAGCTCCAGAAACCGGCGGTTGAAATTGGCTACGTTGTTGAAACCCACGTCGTAGCAAATATTGGTGACGTAGCGGTCTGAGGTCATCAGCAACTGGCAGGCGCGGTTGATGCGCACCCGGTTTACAAAGTCGGTATAGGTATTGCCGGTCGCCCGCCTGAAGAAACGCGAAAAGCGGCTCTCGCTCATGGCCAACTCTGCGGCCACCTCGGCTGCCGATTGGGAGTGCGAGGGGTTCTCGGTGATACGGTTGACGAGGGTGTTGATCTGGTCGAGCTCGGTGTCGTTTTCGGCACCCCGCATTTGCACGTTGGAGAGCAGGCGATAGTCCCCCCATCGGGACAGATCGGTCATGAATTCACAGAACGCGGCCAGCCGCTTAAGCCCGCGCGAACCGCGCACCGCATGCCAGTGCGTTTGGGCACGGTCCGAGAGGCCAAAAAACTCGATGCCGTGGCGGGCCCGCTCCAACAAGGGCAGCACCTCCTGCAGCTCGGGGATGGACTGGCAGGCCTGCGCCAGCGGCTCATGCCGGAACTGGATCACCAGATCGCGCATGGCAACGCCCTCGTCGGGCACGTCCAGGGAAATCCAGTTGTGCGGCAGGCGGGGCCCGCACAGCACCAGATGGCCCGGCTCAAACGGGCCGATCCAGTCCCCCACAAACGCCTTGCCGGAGCTCTGGGTGATCAGGTGCAACTCGTATTCATCATGGCAATGCCAACGCGCCAAAGGGGTCGGATAGCCGTGGCCCAGGCAGCGGATGAATCCGACCTCGTCGGTCGGCTCATAGCCCAGCGACGGGTTGCGGTTGTAGTCAGCCTCCAGCTCCGGAGCCCGGTGCCGACTGACGGGATAGCCCGATAGAGGGTGCGAGTGTGGGGTAGCAGCCATAGCGACTTGAGCAATAAACGGGAATGCCTCACGTTACCAGTAATTACGCCGGCCCTGCACCCAAGTGGTTCTGGACAAACAGCTGCACCCGGGCATAGCCCACCCGCAGCGCATCGAGCAAGCGCGGTGTGGAGGCCAACGGGCCCCACAGCACCGGATCAGCGGCAAAAGCAGCCACCGGGTCGGCTGCCTCACAGATCGCGTGGGCCGCCACCGGGTCCATGGCCTGGTCCTGGTAGGTGTAGGCGATCTTGCCCTCATGCCAGCGCTGCAGATAGGCCAGAAAGAGTGCGGGCAACATGATCACACTGGCAATCGACTCGCCGCGCGCCAAGCGCTCACGGATCGTGGGCACGATGAAGCCGGGGATCTTGGAATACCCGTCCATGGCCACCCGCTGGTTGGTGTCGCAAATGGCCGGGTTTCCGAAGCGGTCCAGGACCACGTCACGGTAAGCGCGCAGGTCCAGCGGGCTGGGGTTTTCGGGCGTATCCAGCACCGGGATGGTGTCGTCGGTCACGTAGTCATACGCGATGCGGCGGATCACCGCATCGTGGGTACCCTCATGGATGTACTGGTAGCCCACCAGAGTGCCGGCCCAGGCGATGCAGCTGTGGGTGGCATTGAGCAAACGGATCTTGGCTTCTTCATAGGCGTCAACCGACTGCACCATTTCCACGCCCACCTGCTCCCAGGCGGGGCGGCCGGCGATGAAGTTGTCTTCAATCACCCACTGGATAAAGCTCTCGCCCATGATGGCGGCTTGGTCGTCCCAGCCGGTGGCAGCCTTGACGCGCTCGGCCACATCGGGCGTGGGGCGTGGAGTGATGCGGTCTACCATGGCATTGGGACTGCTGGTGTTTTGCTCCACCCAGGCCTTCAGCGCGGTGTCGCCAAGTGCGTCAATGAACTGCAGCAGGCCAGCACGCGAGCGCTCGCCGTTGTGGCGCAGGTTGTCGCAGTTCATCAGGGTCACGGCACCGGCGCCGCTGCGCATGCGGGCCTGCAAGATGCTGACCAAGCCACCGTAGATGGTGTGGCCGGCGCGGCCTGCCTTGACGGCTTCAAGATCCGCGCGCAAGTCGGCAAAGGTGGCCCAGTCCAGCTGGTTTTTCGCGTCCAGGTAGTAACCGGCTTCGGTCACGGTGAACGAGATGATGCGGGTGGTGGCCTCAGCGCCTGCTGCGATCAAGGGGGCGAGGTCATCCTGATAAGGAATGACTCTTTGGATGGATTCAATGCGGGTGTAGCAGCGCTCGCCCTGGGGTGTCACGGTTTCCAGCGTGTACGCACCGCCTTGGGCCTGCAGGGCTTCCATGGTGGCCAGCATGTCCGAGCGCAAATTGCCGCCGGTGATGGACCATTCGGTATCGCCACGCTGTCGCAGTTCGTGGATGTAAAGCGCCTGGTGTGCGCGGTGGAACGAGCCCAGTCCGAGGTGAAGAATCGTGGTCATGGTCAGGCGTGAAAAAAATGAATCGGGGGTCGCTTAGAGATCAAACTGGGTGGGCATCATCACCACATCACGGATGGTCATGCCGCGTGGGCGGGTCAGCATGAAGATCACCACGTCAGCGACCTGGGAGGCTTCGAACAGGCTGCCTTTGGCCTTGGCTTCAGCGAGCTTGTCGGCAGGCCAATCGGACAACAAAGAGGTAATGACCGGCCCTGGCGAGATAGAGCCCACGCGCAGGCCATGCTTAAACACTTGGCGGCGCACCGTCTGCACAAAGCAGTCGATAGCCCACTTGGACGACGCATACACCGGCTCCCACGGGGTAGGAAAGTGCGCAGCCAGCGAGCTAGTAACGATGATGTCGCCCGAGCCCCGCGCAATCATGTGGGGCAGCACGTTGTGCACGTTCTTAATCACCACATTCACGTTCAAGTTGAGCATGCGGTCGATAGCGTCCGGATCGTTGTCGACCAGGTCGCCGCCCACATACAGGCCGGCGTTGGCGTGGAACACATCCAAGCGCCCTTCCAAGGCCAGCACCTGGGTGAGCAGGCTGGCGCACTGGTCGCGGTCCAGCAGGTCCAGCACCAGGGGCACCGCTTGGGAGCCCAGGGTGGCGCAGGCTTTCTCCAGCGCGTTGCGGTCGCGGTCAATCAGCACCACGCGGGCACCGGCTTGAACCATGGCGCTCGCACTGGCAAAACCAATGCCCGAAGCGGCACCGGTGACGGCGGCCACTTGGCCTTGAAGGGGTTGCTGTGGGAGAGATGTCATAGCTGCGGACATCAAAGTGCGCCCGCGGCTACAACACGGCCGTTCGCATCAAACAAGTGGGCCGCTTCGGCATCGATCTGCACGCCCACATCTGCGCCCACATGCAGCTCGGTCCGGGTGTTCAGGCGGGCCACCAGTTGAGCGCCACTCTGGGTGGTCACGTAGATCAGGGTCTCGGCTCCCAGCGCTTCAATCAGCTCTACCTTGGCTTGTACGGCACCCTCGCCGGCCGGCACCAGCGTGATGCTCTCAGGCCGCAGGCCGATAGAACCGAGCGCAGGTACCTGCACACCTGCCACGGTAGTCACCGAGGGCAGCTTGGCGGCTTCGACCACGTTCATTTGCGGGGTGCCGATGAACTGGGCCACAAACTGGTTGGCCGGGCGGTCATACAGCTCCAGCGGGGTGCCCACTTGCTCGATGTTGCCGTCGCGCAGCACCACCACGCGGTCGGCCAGGGTCATGGCTTCCACCTGGTCGTGCGTTACGTAAATGGTGGTGGCGCCCAGGTCGCGGTGCAGCTTGGCAATCTCGATACGGGTTTGGCCGCGCAGCGCTGCATCGAGGTTGGAGAGCGGCTCGTCAAACAAGAACACCTTGGGGGCCCGCACGATGGCGCGGCCGATGGCCACACGCTGGCGCTGGCCGCCGGACAACTCTTTGGGGGTGCGCTGCAGGTAGTTGGTGAGGTTGAGGATCTTGGCGGCGCGGTCCACCTTGTCTTTGATGATGGCGGGGTCCACATTGGCCAGCTTGAGCGCAAAGCTCATGTTCTCGAACACGCTCATGTGCGGATAGAGCGCATAGCTCTGAAACACCATGGCCAGGTCGCGCTTGCTGGAGGGCTGGTGGGTGATGTCGCGGCCGTCGAGCTGCAAGCTGCCGCCGTCGATGGTTTCCAGACCGGCAATCAGGCGCAAGAGCGTGGACTTGCCGCAGCCGGACGGGCCTACAAACACTACGAATTCGCCTTGCTTGATGGCCAGGTCAATGCCCTTGATAACGCGATGTTCGCCGAACAGCTTTTCAACGCCGCTGAGTTGGAGGTAAGACATGAATGAGGTCTCCTGATCTTTATTTGTTACTTGACGGCGCCGAAGGTCAGGCCTTGGACGAGCTGCTTCTGGCTGAACCAGCCGAAGACCACGATGGGGCCGATGGCCATGAAAGAAGCAGCCGACAACTTGGCCCAGAACAGGCCCTCCGGGCTGGAGTAGCTGGCAATCAGCGTGGCCAGCGTGCCGGCCTTGGCAGCACTGAGGTTGAGCGACCAGAAAGCCTCGTTCCAGCTCAGCACCAGGGTCAGCAGCCCGGTAGAGGCCAGACCACCCATGGTGAGGGGCAGCAGCACGTAGCGGAACTCGCTCCACAGCGTGGCGCCGTCCATGCGGGAGGCTTCCAGAATCTCGTTGGGAATCTCCTTCAGGTAGGAATACAGCATCCACACCATGATGGGCAGGTTGGACAGGGTGAACACAATCACCAGGCCGGTGCGGGTATCCAACAAGCCACTGGTTTGCGCCATCACATACACCGGCACCAAGGCGCCCACGGCGGGCATCATCTTGGTGGAGAGCATCCACATCAGGATGTCCTTGGTGTACTTGCCTTTGAAGAAGGCCATCGCATATGCCGCGGGGAAAGCCAGCAGCAAGCCCAGAATGGTGGAGGCCACACTGGTGATCAGCGAGTTGGTGGCGTAGAGCATGTAGTCGCTACGCTCCTGCACGATCTGAAAGTTCTCCAAGGTCGGGGTGAACAACACCAGCGGCGGCACCGAGATGGCTTGCAGCTCCGTCTTGAAGGCAGTCAGCACCAGCCAGCCCAAGGGGAAAAACAAGAGCAGCGTGACCAACCAGGCCACCACCGTGCGCAGCCAATGCAGCCAGGGGAAAGATTTAGCGTGTGTCATCTGCAACTCACTTATCGAGGTTCTTGCCGACCATGCGGATCAGGAAAACGGCGGCGATATTGGCCAGCACCACGGCAAACAAAGCGCCTGCGGAGGCCACACCGGCATCGAAGTTCAGCAGCGCCTGCTTGAAGATCAGGAAGGCCACGTTGGTACTTGCGTCGCCCGGGCCACCACCGGTGGTGGTGTAGATCTCAGCAAACACGCTGAGCAAAAAGATCATTTCGATCATCACCACCACCGCCACCGAGCGAGCCATGTGCGGCAGGTAGAGGTAGCGCAATTGCTGCAGGTAGTTGGCGCCGTCCATGCGGGATGCCTCAAGCTGCTCGCGGTTCATGCTCTGGAGCGAGGTGATGAAAATCAGCGTCGCAAACGGCAGCCATTGCCACGACACGATGATGATCACGCTGAGCAGCGGGAAGTCAGTCAACCAGTCCACCGGCGTGCCGCCGAAGAAGAGCCACACCTGGGCCAGCACCCCGTAAATCGGGTTCATCATCATGTGCTTCCACAGCAAAGCGTTCACCGTGGGCATGACAAAAAAGGGCGAGATCAACAAAATTCGCACCAGCCCGCGGCCGGGGAACGGGTCGTCAATCAGCAGCGCAATCAGGCTACCCAACACCACCGTGATCAGGATCACGCTGCCCAGCAGCAGCAAGGTGTTGAGCACCGCCGTGCCGAACGAGGGGTCGGTCACGAAGTATTCAAAGTTCTCCAAGCCAATGAAGCCGGTCTGGTCGGGCTGCATCAGGTTGTAACGGATGACCGAGAAATAAATGGTCATCACCAGTGGCACGATCATCCACAGAAAGAGGGTGATCACTGCCGGCGCCATGAGTGCGCGGGGGATAAATCGGTTCATGAAGTTGTCTCTCAGTGAGAGTGGCCGGTCCACACGGGCGCAGACAGCGGCGGAAAACGCGACATAAAAGGGCGCGCAGGTTCCCCCGCGCGCCTAAAGTCAACCTACCGGAGAGATGCTTACTTGTAGTAGCCAGCCTTCTTCATTTCGCGCTCTGCCGCGACTTGAGAAGCCTTCAGGGCTGCGTCTACCGATTTCTTGCCAGCCAGTGCGGCACTCATTTCCTGACCCACGGTCGCGCCGATGGCCTGGAACTCAGGAATCGCCGCAAACTGCACGCCGACATATGGGCTCTTGGGCAAGGTGCTGTCGTTCGGGTTGGCAGAGTCAATCGCCGCCTTTTCAGCCGCTGCAAACTTGGCTGCCTTCATGAACTCGGCGTTGGCATAGGTGCTCTTGCGGGTACCGGTGGGCACGTGGGCCCAGCCGTTGGTCTTGGCCACCAGCTCGATGTATTCCTTGGAAGTCGCCCAGGTCACGAACTTGGTAGCGGCGTCCACTTTCTTGGAGCCTGCAGGAATCGCCAGTGCCCATGCCCACAACCAGTTGGCACCCTTGGGGGTCACCGCAGTCGGTGCTTGTGCGAAGGCCACCTTGTCAGCCACTTTGGACTGCTTGGGGTCGGTGATGAAAGACGCTGCAATGGTCGCGTCGATCCACATGCCGCACTTGCCTTCGTTGTACAGCGCCAGAATTTCGTTGAAGCTATTGGCAGACGAGCCGGGGGGGCCGTAGTTCTTCAGCAGGTCGACGTAGAAGTTGATGGAGTCCTTCCAGGGCTTGCTCTCCAACTGGGGTTTCCAGCTGGTGTCAAACCACTGACCGCCGTTGGTGTTTACCAATGTGGTCAAGAAGGCCATGTTGTCGCCCCAGCCCGGCTTGCCGCGCAGGCAGATGCCGTACACGCCGTTCTTGGGGTCGTGGATCTTGGCGGCCAAGGCCTTGATGTCGGTCCAGGTGGGCTTGTCGGCCACTTTGATGCCGGCCTTGTCAGCCAAGTCCTTGCGGTACATCAGCATCGAGGATTCGCCGTAGAAAGGCACGGCAAACATCTTGCCGTCCACGCTCAAACCGTTGCGCATGGCGGGCAGGATGTCGTCCGCGTCGTACTTGGCGTCGGTCTTGAGTTCTTGCAGCCAGCCCTTTTTGCCCCAGATCGGGGTTTCGTACATGCCGATGGTCATCACATCAAACTGGCCGCCTTTGGTGGCGATGTCGGTGGTCACGCGCTGGCGCAGCACGCCTTCTTCCAGGGTCACCCACTTGAGCTTGATATCGGGGTTGGCGGTTTCGAAGTTCTTGCTGAGCTTCTGCATTTCGACCATGTGGCCGTTGTTCACAGTCGCAACGACCAACTCTGTCTGCGCAAACGCAGCACTGGCTACCAAGCCGAAGGCCAAAGCTAAAGACGCTTTGAGTTTCATGTAACTGTCTCCTGTTGTTAATTTCGGGGGTTCAGCCAATGCCTAGCGTGCATCGACAGGGCTGAATAGTAGAAGTTGGCCCTTGGGGAGGTTGATACTCTGGGCACAAATAGCGGTATTTTGATGCAGTGAGTTACTAGGGTTTTCCCACACAGATGCGATAACGTATCGGTCTGGCGAAATTTTTGCAAACTTCGGGCAGAGAAGCCCGGCACCCACCGCGGCGCGTGTAACGGAGTACAGCCCCGCCGTTAGCGCCCCGCAAACCCACCCTAAGGATGTTTTGGTTATTTAGAAATGAAAATTCCGTAGTTCCAGTTTTAACGCGGGGCTTCCAGAATCTCCCTTATCGCATTAACGCGTTGATTTCTGGAGTTGATATGCCCTTTGCATCTATTGCCACTGCGCCACGCAGCGCCCCCCTCTCCCGCCGCAGCTTCGGCACGCTGGTACTCGCTGGCGCCATCGCAGCCTCCACAGGCCAGGCCTTTGCGCAACAAAGCATCACCCTTCTCAACGTGTCGTATGACCCGACCCGCGAGTTGTATGTCGAGTTCAACGCCGCGTTTGCCAAGTACTGGAAAGCCAAAACCGGCCAGACGGTGACCGTCAAACAAAGCCACGGCGGCTCGGGTAAGCAGGCGCGCTCCATCATTGACGGGTTGGATGCTGACGTCGCCACCCTCGCCCTGGCCGGTGACACCGACGCGGTGGCCCGCAACGGTGGCTGGATCAACGCCGACTGGCAAAAGCGCCTGCCGCTCAACGCATCGCCCTACACCTCCACCATCGTATTGGCGGTGCGCGAAGGCAACCCCAAAGGCATCAAGGACTGGGATGACCTGATCCGCCCCGATGTGAAGGTCATCACCCCCAACCCCAAAACCAGTGGCGGCGCCCGCTGGAACTACCTGGCCGCCTGGGAATTTGCCAAGCGCAAGTTCGGCAGCGATGCCAAGGCCAAAGAGTTCGTCGCCAAGTTGTACGGCAATGTGCCGATTCTGGACACCGGCGCCCGTGGCTCCACCATCAGTTTTGCCCAGCGCAACCAGGGCGACGTGCTGATAGCTTGGGAGAACGAGGCCTACTTGCTGGAAAAAGAGTTCGGCGCCAAGTTTGATGTGGTGGCACCTAGCCTGTCTATCCTGGCGGAGCCTGCAGTCGCCGTGGTCGACAAAAACGTGGACAAAAAAGGCACCCGTGCTGTGGCCGAGGAATACCTGAAGTACCTGTACAGCGAAGAAGGCCAGGACCTTGCCGGCAAACACTTCTACCGCCCCGCCGTCTCCACCAAAGCGCAGGCCAAATACGCCAAGCAGTTCCCCAAGATCAACCTGTTCACCATCGACCAGGCCTTCGGTGGCTGGGACAAGGCCGACAAAGCCCACTTTGCCGACGGCGCCAGCTTTGACCAGATCTACGCCAAAAAGTAATGAAATTGGCTGCTAGCGCCCTATCTAATTGCGCTAGTAGCTATTAAATCAATAGCAACATCTACTTGCGCGCCAGCCAGACGCCAAACACCGTAAGCCCCATGCCCGCCAGCGCCAAGCCGGTCAGCGTCTCGCCAAACAGGGCCCAGGCCACCAGCGCGGTGCAGGGCGGCACCAGGTAAAACAGGCTGGCCACATTGACAGCGCTGCCGCTGCGGATCAGCACATTGAGCAGCGTGACCGCCCCTAGCGACAAGACCAGCACCAGCCAAGCCAGCGCAAACACAAAGGAGCCGGTCCACTCAATGTGCATGGTCTCGGTGACAGCTGCTGCCAAGCCCGTCAGCACCAGACTGGGAATGAACTGAATCAGCGAGCCGGTGCGCAAATCAAACGAAGGGCAGTAGCGCTTCTGGTACAGCGTGCCGGCCGTGATGGCCAGCAATGCCACAGCCACGGGGAATAGCAGCGTCCACAGCGTAGCCAGCCCCGCGCCAGCGGCCACCTTGTGCGCCACCACCAGCGCCACGCCCGCAAAGCCTGCGGCGAGGCCGGCCCACTGCGTGGCACGCACTTTTTCGCGCAGCAGCCAGCCGGCACCCAACGCGGTGAGCAAGGGCTGCAACCCCACCACAATGGCCGCCACACCGGCAGGCAACCCATGGCCGATGGCAATGAACACGCCCCCCAGGTACACCGCATGCACCAGCACGCCGGTCACGGCAATGTGCCCACACTCGCGCAATGTGGACGGCCAGGGTGCCCGCGTGTGCCACACCACCAAACCCATGAGCACCAGCACCGCGGCATAGCGCACGGTCAGAAAAGTGAGTGGTTCCACATACGGCAAACCAAACTTGGCCCCGATGAAACCGGTGCTCCACAAGGCCACAAACAAGAGCGGATACAGGGCAGCTAAAGGGGAAGCAGAAGAGGTGGAGCGCGAAGTCATGCACCGATCTTAAAGACCCCCAGCCGCAGTCCCATCTCCGCAGCGCACGTGCATTCGCCCGCAAGGCGCGGTCAACCACCTAAAGGCTTAGGAACCACAGTTCCCTAGGACAAGGCACGAGATAGAAGATAGGCAAAGTGCTGTAATAGCACTTGCAAATACCCGATCAGACGCACCCGAGAAAACCGACGATGGAAGCTGACGTATCGATAAGCACCATATTGGCACAAAAGCTTGTCTTGGCCGTTGAAGCGATGCCGGCTTTTCCCGAGAGCGTACGCAAAGTTTTGATCCTGACTCAAGATATCAATTGCACGCCCAAGGATCTGGTACAGGTAATTGGCAAGGATCCTGTAGTCACGGTGAGAATCCTTCGCATAGTCAACTCGTCGTACTACAGTTTGCCTAAGAAGATTTCCTCTCTCGACCATGCCGTCGTCTATTTGGGCTTCAATACCATCAAGAACCTAGCCTTGGCTATTGCGGCTATGGGTGCCCTGCCCCAGAAGAACCCTGCAGGCTTTGAAGTACAGCCGTATTTGCAGCATTGCCTGTCCACTGCGGGTATTGCCAAACACTTGGCCTTCAGAGTGCCTGACGCAGATCCCGTTGACTGCTTCATCGCAGGGCTGCTGCACGACTTCGGAAAAATAGTACTGGCTCAATTCAAGCCCGTTGAATTCCGCATCGCCCTTCGCCTTAGCCAAGAGCAAGGTGAATCGCTTCATATAGCACTGCGCAAAATCATCGGCGTGGACCACGCCACCGTGGGTGCGATGTTGGTCGAGAAATGGCAGTTTCCCACGCAGCTGACGGAGGCCATCCGCTACCAGCACGGCCCAGAGCTTCGAGATACCAGTCTTTGTGCATGTGTGTTTGCCGCTAATCAGATCAGCAAACAGTTAGAACTCGGTTTTGCTGGAAACACCCATGTCGAGGAGTTGCCCGACTTTGTGCAGCAACGACTAGGCGGATCTTTGGAAGACTTGGTGCTGGCCCTAGGCAACATGAGGTCCATGTTGGAAGACGCGCATATAGGTTCCCTGCTTTGATTCACCTTTAACCGTCAATCAAGACAACCAGCTCCTGGTATAGGCCCTTGATCTCATCAAAGTCGATTGCCAATTTTTCCCGTGATCCCATCCACCGATTCCATCCGCGCTCAGTCAATGGCGGGACGGCTGCCAAAGCATCGGACTCCAGGTTAAGCCCAAGCGCTACCGCATCCGCAAGATGGATAACCTCGGCGAAGGCGCTGTACTGTGTGGCATTGGAAGCTGAATCGTGATGACCCCCAAAGCTATGGTGGTCACCGATCGCGACTGAAATGACTTCGGGCAGATGCCAATGCCGACACAAGGTCGCTCCAATGGTTGCGTGATTGAACCCGAATATCTGTTCTTCAGCCTCGGTCGTCAAGAGATTGCCGCCTTCTCTCAGCGATTGCACCTCCGCATATTGGGTCGGGTACGTGGCCATCAGCGCCAGCTTGCCGATATCGTGCAAGATTCCTGTGAGGAACAAAAGGTTCGGATTAAGCTTGTTACTGCGTCCGATGGCCGAAGCGCATATGGCAACAGCAATACTGTGGCGAAACAGCCTTTGCACCTGAACGCCCCCCACTAACCCAGGAAACTTTTGCGCGGTCATCATGGCGGCCGTAACGACCAGCCTCAGGTTTGAAAAACCTAAAACAATCACGGCCTCGTGAATAGTTTGCACCTGGTTAGGCAACCCAAAAAAGGGGGAATTTGCAATACGCAAGATTCTTGCGACCAAACCCTGGTCACGCGCAATGGCCTGTACGACCTGATTGATATCCGCCTCATCATCATTCAGATAGCCCAAGACCACTCTCGTGGTGCTTGGTAAATTCGGCAATTGCTTAACGGCTGCGGTAGCCTGCTCCAAGCTAGGACGCATCAACTCTCCCTCTGCTTTATAAATTCCAGTATTGCAGACTGGAGCGCTCTGCTGGCGGTGCCATTCCCGGAAAGACGAAAACGCCACTGCACTTTCAAGGACTCATTGTCCGGATCTGGGCGCATTGCCGGTACAACACTGAGTTGCGTTGCCGCGGATTCTGCAACCTCCGGTCTGGGAGACGGGTCACTCATGTCGGACTCCTCGGGACAAATGCAAACACCATTCCAGAATATTGCCCACTGCTGGACAAGTTGCGTCCTGCCAAAGTCCACCGCCGCCCTGCGGAGTCGACATGATCTGAATAGCTCACCACGGTGGACGGCCAAGAAGGCAACGTCTCAGCGAACGACGAGATGACATCCTCCTCCATTCCGAGCTCCACGAACGCATCGTTTCTGAGAACGATCATTCCGCTCGGATCGAGGCCCACCACCGGAATGGGCAAATGGTGAAGGGTTTGCTGTGCCGCAGACAATGCCGTTTGGCCTACCAGTGACCTGCGTGCCTGTTCTTCCAGAAGCACAGCGAGCGCCTTATTGCTGCGATTGAGGTCCTCGTTCATCAGCCCAATTTCACGCGTAAGCCGCCCATTCTCATCGCTCAGCTCTTTTCGCCTGAACGCCTCTAGGATGTTGTCCTTCAGGCCCTGATCGTCCCAGGGCTTACTAAAGAACTTATAGATGGCACCTTGGTTGATGGCATTCGTTATGGATTGCATGTCCGCATATCCCGAAAGAACCATGCGCACGGTGTCTGGATACAGTTCCTTCGCCAAGCGTAGAAATTCCTCACCCGTCATATTGGGCATGCGCTGGTCCGAGACGATGACGTCCACGTCGTTCTTCGCAAGTAATTCCAATCCTTCAGCGCCAGAGCCGGCACTGAGGATGCGATAGCCTTCGCGCCGGAGCAGTCTCTTCAGGGCGGAGAGTATGCTTTCCTCATCGTCCACTAGCAGCAATGTCCTCGTTTTGGTGGGACGACCAATTAACTCTTGGGGCAGGCGCCAACCGGATGTGAGTAATGCGGCTGCATGGATCGCGGGCATAGGCTTTCCAATGAAATAACCCTGAACCGTATCGCAGTGTTCTGCAACCAGCTTTGACAGTTGCGCCTCAGTCTCCACGCCCTCAGCAATGAGGGACAAATTGAGACTACGAGCCATCCCGATAATCGCGCGAGTAATGGACGCGTCGTTGGGGTTTGTGGTGATGTTCTGGACAAAGATTCTGTCAATCTTCACCGTATCAATGGGCAGCCGCTTTAAATACGCAAGGCTTGAGTACCCGGTCCCGAAGTCGTCGATGGACAGCCTCACACCGAGCGCTTTTAGTCGAAACAAGAGCGCCTCAGTATGCCGAACATCATGCATCAACAAGCTCTCAGTCAGCTCCAGCTCCAGCCTCTCAGCGGGCACCCCTGATTCCAAAAGGATGGCTTGGACCGATTCCGGATACGTCAAATCTACAAGTTGCCGAAGAGAGACGTTGACCGCCATGGTCAGCTTGTCGTGCCCCAAAATATTCCACGCAGCGAGCTGCTGGCAAGCAGTTCTGAGCACCCAAGCGCCTACGCGGTCTATGAGCCCGGTCTCTTCGAGGATGGGGATGAACTCAGAAGGAGGCACGATCCCCTTAGTCGGATGCAACCATCGTACTAAGGCTTCAAAACCTGTAATCGCACCGCTACGGCATGAAGCTTTGGGTTGGTAGTAAACCAGGAACTGCCCTTGTTCCACTGCTAAAGCCAATTCAGTCTCTAAGTGAAGTCGGGCACCTAAAACCGGGGTCATGCCGGGTTCATACAGGAGCCAACGCCCCCTTGAAACGACCTTAGTCCGAGAAAGGGCTGCTTTTGCATGGTGCAAAGCTTGATCGATGGTGGTCGCTTGGAGTTTTTGTGTCTCACCCAATTGCGACGCCAGGGTGCAGGCAATACCCATGCTGGCGCCTACAAAAACTTCTTTACCCGCAACTAGATAGGGGTGCATCAGCTCTTCGATCAAGGCCGAGGCTTTGTGACTGACTTGTTCAAAATCTGCAACGCTCTCTATCAACAACGCAAATTCGTCACCGCCATAGCGAGCGAGAAAGCTGCTTGGCCCAGCGTGTGTAGCAATCCGTTTTGCAGCTTCCGCCAAAACACTGTCACCGGCAGACAGTCCCATGGCTTCATTGAGTGCGGACAGATGATCCAGATCGATGCAGAGGACCGCCACATCCATATTTCGCGGTAGGGAGTTCAATTTTTCCAGGAGCGCACCCCGTCCCGGCAACCCCGTCGCGGAATCGATGCCATGCTCATGAACTCCTAGATTGGCGTCATGTAAACCCTCTGTCATTCAATCCACCCCTTGAAATTCACACTCAATAGCTGGCTATGTCTTTTGTGGTGGCTTGATGGGCAACACCATTTCGATGTCGTCTCTGGATTCTCGTTGTCGCAGCAATCTGATCAACTTCTCCGTAAGTACATGCTCTGCGGTCAACAAAACGATGCCGTCGCTCGTCTTGAGGTCCCTTGCCATCACCATGCCCGGCACCAGTTCACTGGTTTTGAGCATTACTGCCGGCGCTTCCGCTACGGGCGCGGCATTCAAGGTCACCTGCAGAAATACATCTACCACCTCGGGGTTGAATTGAGTGCCCCGTCCGCGTGCAATCATGGACCGGGCCTCGCTGGTAGACAGCTTGGCTTGGCTCAGATTTCCTGCTTGCAGATCCAAAAATGCTTCGACCACCATCAGAATGCTTGCAGCAATAGATATGGCGTCCCCGGCAAGGCCATCCGGAAACCCGAGGCCGTCATACCGTTCATGGTGCGAGCGGATTAAAGCAGCTACACCATGCATATCATCTTGTGACATCAGCGCCTGCTCGCCCCACACCGGATGTCTCCGATACAAGGTCAATTCGCTTTCGGACAATCGCCCGACGGGCTTTGATAACACCTCGTCAGACAGTCCAATTTGTCCAATGTCGTGGAGTAATCCGGCCACAAAAAGCTCTTGCTGTGCAGCTTCGGATAACCCCATACTTGCGGCGGTGCGACGAGCCAGGTCAGCCACCAAGCGTGAATGCCCGCTGAGGTTACCACCGCGCAATTCCATCAAGTTGGAAAACACCTTAATGGTGTTCAGGTAGTTCTTTTTGAGTTTGGCGTTCGCGACCTGGAGCTCGTGCGTGCGCGCCTGCACCTTAGCCTCCAGATCCGTGTTGAGCGTTTTCAGCTCTTCGTTCTGGACAAGTACCTGCTCTTCTAGTTTTTTCTTCTCGTGCTCAAGTGCCTTGCGTTCAAGCGCTTGTTGCACGATCAAGACCAAGTCGTGATCGTCCCACGGCTTGGTGATGTATCGATAAATCTCACCGCGGTTGATCGCCTCAATAATGGAAGAAACGTCGGCATACCCAGTCAGCAAAAGACGCATCGTGTCCGGCCAGCGCTGGCGCACATGCTCCAAAAACTTGGAGCCGTCCATTTCAGGCATCCGCATATCCGATATCACTAGATCTACCGGCGTGCTCTCCAGCACAGCCAGCCCTGCCTGGCCACTCTCTGCAACGATCACTTGAAATCCATGGGGACGTAGAAGTCGCCTTAACGCCGAGAGGATGTTTGCCTCATCGTCAACGCACAAAACAGTGCGCAGATTCGGACGTGCTTCGACGGGTGACAAACTCATTTCTATTCCGCTTTATCTGTTTGCTTTAGTGGAAGTACCAACCGGAACGTCGTTCCCTTTCCAACCGCTGTTTGCACATCAATCTGACCGTGGTGTTTTTGAATAATTCCATACGACAGCGACAGCCCCAACCCTGTACCTTTTCCCACCGGTTTAGTGGTGTAAAACGGGTCAAATATTCGCGGTACCACCTCTTTCGGAATACCGCTGCCGTTGTCAGTAACTTCAATCCATGCAGATTCATTCTCAATACCGGTACGTATCCAGATTTTTCCGCGGTCCGGCCCTATCGCATGCGCTGCGTTCACCACCAGATTCATCACCACCTGGTTGATCTCAGACGGAAGGCATTGCACCAGTGGTAGCTCACCATACTCCTTGATGATGTCTGCCTTGTATTTCACTTCGTTGTTGACCACATTCAAGGTCGAATCGATGCCTTGATTCAGATTGGCGAAACTCCACTCTGGCTTGGCATCCACGTGGGAGAAGTCCTTTAAATCCTGGACAATTTTTCGCACCCTCACGATGCCTTCCTTGGACTCCTTCATAAGGTCCGGAATATCTTCTTTCAAGAAATCGACCTCCAGCGCCACACGCCTGGCCTGCAGCTCTTTGACAATGTTGGGGTCCCCGCAGCTCTTCTCAGCATCTTCGTAGGCATTCAGCATTTCAAACAGACTGCCCAGATAGGACTCAAGCATCCCGTAGTTGGAAAAAATATAGCCAATCGGATTGTTAATCTCATGGGCGACCCCCGCAGCCAGTTGCCCGATG
>DGQR01000188.1:0-482 GCA_002390825.1 Rhodoferax sp. UBA4409 | reverse complement strand
CCCGCAGCCAGTTGCCCGATGGATGCCAATTTCTCCGATTGCACTAAGTGTTCCTGAGTCGTAACCAACTTGGCGTTTAACAAGTTGAGCTCTGAGTTGCGTTTGGTCAACTCATATTCCAATTGCTCACGGCGTTCAACGTCTCGACGCAAAGTGCTATTCATATCGGCTAGCTGCGCAGTTCGTTGCTCCACAATCTCTTCGACTTCAAGCTGGGATTTCAGCAAAGCGGACTCGGCGACCTTTCTTTCAGTGATGTCTTGCAGTGTTTCTATGGCACCAACGATTTTTCCTTCTGAATTCTTTAGCGGTGCTGCTGTGAAAAAAAGCCATCGCCCTGATGTACCTAGTCGTGAAAAAAAACCTTCCGCTTCGTAGGCTTCGGGGATTATCAAAGAGTTGCGGTAAGCGTTTTGGTACAAATCAGAGATGATGTCAATCATGGCTCCATCAACGATTAAATCCGCCATGACTGGACGCTC
>DGQR01000165.1 GCA_002390825.1 Rhodoferax sp. UBA4409 | reverse complement strand
ACGCGTCCGCAGTCCAGGCACACCAAATGGTCGTGGTGCTGCCCTTCGTTGAGTTCATAGACCGCTTTGCCGCTTTCAAAATGACTGCGGCTGAGAATGCTGGCCTGTTCGAACTGCGTCAACACGCGGTACACGGTGGCCAGCCCCACATCAGAGCGCTCTTGCAGCAAGACCCGGAACACGTCTTCGGCGGTCATGTGGCGTTGAGTGCCGCGCTGGAAGACTTCCAGAATTTTCAGGCGGGGGACAGTGGCTTTCAGGCCGGTGTTTTTCAGTTCGTCAATATTGTTCATCAGCACATTCCTGGCGTGGTCATCGGACAGGCCAATTGGGGCCAACCGCTACAATGCCGCGATCATATCGTTCTTCAATTTTCATGCCCCTTATATCCATCCGTAGTCTCCGGACTACCGCCGTTGTCTTGTCTTTGGCAACGCTGGGCGCATGCGGATCGGTCCGCTCTACCAGCGACAAAGCTTTGGGTGTGATGACACCCTACAAAATCGATATCGTGCAGGGCAACGTAGTGACCCGCGAGCAGTTGGCGGTGTTGCGCGTGGGCATGCCCCGCGCCATCGCGCAGGACGTGCTGGGTACTCCCTTGCTGACCAGTGTGTTCCACGCCGATCGATGGGATTACGTGTTCACGCTCAAGCGCCAGGGCAGTGAGCCACAGGCCCGCAAGGTCACCGTGTTTTTTGCCAACGATGCGATCAGCCGAATTGAAGCGGACGAGTTGCCCAGTGAAACAGAATTTGTGTCCACCCTGCGCTCGAAAGCGGTCGCGGGCCCACTACCTCCTTTGACTGCGTCCGAGGATGCGTTGAAAAAGTTTCCCGCGCCCAAGCGGGGTGATGGTGCGGCCACTCCCGCGCCGTCTTCCGGCAACTCCGGTACTGCTTACCCTCCGCTGGAGCCCAGCGGACTTTGATCTCCCTTTGAAGAATAGTTAGACCATGACCCATACCATTGCCATCGCAGGTGCCTCCGGCCGCATGGGCCAGATGTTGATTGAAGCCGTGCGCGCATCAGACGATTGCACCTTGACCGGCGCATTGGATATCGCGGGCAGTGCCGCATTGGGCTTGGATGCCGGCGCGTTTTCCGGCAAAGCGGCTGGCGTGTTGATCACCTCCGATTTGCGTGAAGGCCTGAAAAACAGCAAGGCGCTGATTGACTTCACCCGGCCAGAAGGCACCCTGGCGCATTTGCATGTGTGCCGCGAGTTGGGGGTTGCCGCAGTGATCGGTACCACCGGGTTTACCGACGAGCAAAAGGCCGAAATCGCCGAGATCGCCAAGTCCATTCCCATCATGATGGCTCCCAACATGAGCGTCGGGGTCAATGTGACCTTGAAACTGTTGGAGATGGCGGCCAAAGCGCTTTCAACCGGTTATGACATCGAGATTGTGGAAGCCCACCACCGTCACAAGGTGGATGCGCCCTCCGGCACCGCGCTCAAGATGGGCGAAGTCATCGCCGACGCCCTTGGCCGTGACTTGAAAGAGTGCGCTGTGTACGAGCGCTATGGCGTAACCGGTGAGCGCGATCCCTCCAGCATCGGCTTCGCCACCATCCGGGGTGGCGATATCGTGGGTGACCACACCGTGCTATTTGCAGGCACCGGCGAGCGGATTGAGATCACCCACAAGTCCTCCAGCCGCGCTACCTATGCGCAAGGCAGCTTGCGCGCCGTGCGCTTCCTGGCTGGCCGCGCACCCGGTTTGTATGACATGTTTGATGTACTCAATTTGAAATGAGTGCGCTGCAAATCATCTTCCAGGGGGATGCGGTCCACACCAGTGTTGCACTGGTTCTGCTCAGCATGTCGGTGGTCGCATGGTTTGTGATTTTTTGGAAAGGCTGGCTTTTGCAGCGAGCCTCGCGCGATGTGTCCCGCAGCACCGCCGCTTTTTGGCAGTCACCGGATGTGCAAGGCGCTTTGCTTGCCCTGCCGGCTTTTGACCGCGAGGGCTTGGTGCTTCCCCTGGTGCAGGCATCTCAAGTTCAACAGCCTGGTACCTTGGCGAGTGCCGGTGACCGCGGGCAGCAACTCACCCGGGTGCTGCGCGATGCCTTGCATGGTGTGTTGCAGCGTCTCCAAGCCGGGCAGGTGTTGTTGGCCACGGTGGGCTCCACAGCGCCCTTCGTCGGGCTACTGGGCACGGTGTGGGGGATCTATCACGCGTTGGTCGGTATCACGGGAGGTGGCCAGGTCAGCATCGACAAAATTGCCGGGCCGGTCGGCGAAGCGCTGATCATGACGGCCGCAGGCTTGGCGGTGGCGATTCCTGCCGTGTTGGCATACAACATTTTCGGCCGCCTGATCGGGCGTATCGAGGCCGATCTGGAAGGTTTTGCGCTGGATCTGCGTGAGTTATTGCTCACGCGTGGCAACGGGGCCTGACCATGGCTTTTGGCCGTCTGGAGCGCTCCAATGCACCCCAACCCATCAGCGACATCAATATGACGCCGCTGATCGACGTGATGCTGGTGCTGCTGGTGATTTTTATCATCACCGCACCTCTGATGGTGAGTGCTGTCAAGGTAAATCTGCCGCAAGCCCAAGGAGGGCAAGCGCTCAATGCTCCTCAATTCATAGCGGTTTCCGTGGATCCTGCGGGGCAGGTATATGTGAACGAGCAGCCACTCGACCAGCCTGCTGTCGGCAAAGCATTTGAAGAGGCCGCCAAACGCAACCCCCAAACAGAAGTCCAGTTGCGCGCCGACTCCACGGTGCCCTATGGGCAGGTGTTGGAGTTGATGGGTTTGGCCCAAAAAGCGGGTCTGAGCAAGATCGGATTCGTGGCCGAACCGCGGGCCACAGCAGCTCCCTGAACCATGGCGCAGTGCAGCGCCTAAAATCGCATCAAGCCTCTCTATTTGGCAGCGCCATTGCTGCTCACTCCCCATGCAAGACAAGTACCAGCACCTCGACGTAGAACAAGCCGC
>DGQR01000261.1 GCA_002390825.1 Rhodoferax sp. UBA4409 | reverse complement strand
GCTGCGCGCCCGAGTCCACCTTCTGCACCGAGGTGTTGATCAGGGCCTTGATTTCCTTGGCCGCTTCGGCGCTGCGCCCAGCCAGCGGGCGCACCTCGCCGGCGACCACGGCAAAACCGCGGCCCTGCTCGCCGGCCCGCGCGGCCTCCACGGCGGCGTTGGGCGCCAGGATGTTGGTCTGGAAGGCAATCCCCTCGATCACGCCGATGATGTCGCGCATTTTGCTGGAGGAGCGGTCGATCTCTTCCATGGACTGAATCACCTGGTGAACCACCTCGCCGCCGTTGGATGCGGCTTGGGTGCTGCGCGCGCTTTGCTCGGCGACACGGCTGGCGGTGTCTGCGGTTTGTTTCACGGTGCTCGAGAGCTCTTCCATTGAAGCTGCGGTTTCTTCCAGGCTGCTGGCCTGGGATTCAGTGCGGCCTGACAAATCCATGCTGCCCGATGCAATCTCGCTGGCAGATTTGGTCAAGATGTCAACCTCTTCGCGCACATCCCCCACCACGGCGCGCAGGTTAATTTGGATCTGGCGCAGCGCACCGATCATGTCGCCCAAGGGCGGCGGATAGTCGCTGTTGACGGAGCTGCGCAGGTTGCAACCGGCAAGGTCATAGGCAAATTGTTGAGCCGCTCCCATTCCTGCGGACAGGCGCACCGTAAACCAGGTGAGCACCCCGGTAGCCCCCACGACCAACGAGGCGAGCTGCGCCCAGAACAGCGTGCTGCCCTGCAGACCCAAAATATCCGGAACCATGCCGATGCACACCATGCCGAAAAGCGCCAGGCCCAGGCGGGTGGTCAAATTCATGCGGCCCAGGGCACCGGCCCAACCCCTGATTCCACGGTAGCGGACATGTCCGCCTCGCAAAAAGACGGTGGACTTTCCTGACTTTTCTTCATCCCGCAGCTGCGCATAGAGTGCCTCTGCTGCAGCGATTTCCTGGCGGCTTGGCTTGACCCGCACCGACATATAGCCCTTGGGCTTGCCGTTCTCCAGAACCGGCGTGACGTTGGCTTGCACCCAGTAGTGGTCACCGTCTTTGCGTCGGTTTTTCACCAGGGCTGTCCATGGGTGGCCGTGGCCAATGGTGTTCCACATATCCCGGTAGGCGGCAGGCGGCATATCCGGATGGCGCACCAGGTTATGGTTCTGTCCGATGAGCTCCTCGTAGGTGAATCCGCTGGTCTCCACAAAGGCGTGGTTGCAATGGGTGATGACGCCTTTGCTGTCGGTCATCGACACCAGCATTCGATCGGCGGGATAGTCGTACTCGCGCTGAGTCACCGGTAAGTTCACACGCATTGATCGTTCCTCCTGAAACTATTGGCTTGGCTTATGTCAAAACAGCTTTATTTAGCATCGGTTGGCCATTTGAAGTCAATGCAGAGAAACGTTCGATTCACTCGCTTTATGCATTGATTTGATCTTGGTCAATTTCAAAAGCCGTGCACGCAAATTCCATGCAGCCAAAAGCCAAGATATGTGCTGCCCGCGGCAGAAATCGTTAATGAGGTTGGCCCAAGAGTGCGGCGCACTCAGTCGAAAAGCCAACCAGTCTCGGGGGGGGCTTCACGCTTCTCTGAAGCGGCGTGAGATGGGTCTAACGCAGCGAGTGCGCCTACTTTCACCCCCAACAGCCTGAGCCGGCGTTGCAGTGGAGCGCGTTTGAGGCATTGGCCGGCAATCCTGCGAATTTCCGCCGCGTCGGCGGTGTAGTGCGCGATGGTCATGTCGCGGGTGACGCTCTTGAAGTCATCAAAGCGCAATTTGATGCCGATGGTTTTACCCACGTAGCCTTTGCGTTGCAGGTCCTCGGCAACCTGCTCGCACAAGCGGGTGAAGATGGCTCCCAGTTCGGCCTTGTCGCGCACCGCATGCAAATCACGGTCAAAGGTCGTCTCGCGGCTCATGCTGACCGGCTCGCTCTCGGTCTCTACCGGCCGGTCGTCTTGCCCGTGGGCAGCGGCGTGCAGCCAAGCGCCGGTGCGGGGCCCAAAGGTGTCCATCAGCCATTGCAAATCTTTGGCGGCCAGTTGGCCAATGGTTTCGACGCCGTGTTTTTTGAGCTTCTCGTCGGCTTTGGGGCCGATGCCATTGATCTTGCGACAGGCCAAGGGCCAGATCATGGTTTCCAGGTCACTCTCCTGGACGATGGCAATACCGTTGGGCTTGTTGAATTCGCTGGCCATCTTGGCCAACAACTTGTTGGGCGCCACGCCTACTGAGCAGGTGAGGCCGGTGTCATCAAAAATGGCCTTTTGGATCAGCTTCGCCAAGCTCCTGCCCCCTTGGCGCTGGCCGCCGGGCACTCCGGTAAAGTCGATATACACCTCATCGACCCCACGGTTCTCCATCACCGGGGCTATCTCGGTGATGATGGCCTTGAATCGTTGTGAGTAGTGCCGGTACTGTGCAAAGTCCACCGGCAACAAAATCGCCTGCGGGCACAGCTTGGCGGCTTTCATCAGGCCCATGGCCGAGCCTACCCCGAACTGGCGCGCGGCATAGGTGGCGGTGGTAATAACGCCGCGCCCGGTATAGCCCTCTAGAAGGGGGAACTCTGCGACCGGAATATCGTGCAGCGGCGTGTCGGCGTGCTTGACCAAGAGTGCGTCATCCGCATGCCGCCGCCCGCCGCCAATGACCACGGGCAGCCCTTTGAGTTGCGGGTAGCGCAGCAACTCTACCGAGGCATAAAACGCGTCCATGTCCAGGTGCGCAACACGCCGCACAGGTGCGACAGGCGGGGCAGGGGTGGTCAGATCGATCGGCATTTCGGCGAGCATAGCAAGCGATGGCGGGGTGCAAACCGCTCAGTGGTCTAATAGAGGGCAGGGAGATCCGGGGCCACTAAAACACAAAAACGCCTCAAGCACTGAAAAAGCGGTGTCGTGATTCCACAGTCTTTTTTGAGTACGCGACGCAGGCGTTTGATAGGCAGCGGTGCGCTTGCCGTGTTCGGCAGCGCTTTTGCCCGGGCCAGCAATGCCGCAGAAGACCGCTTTGCCCGGTTCAGCGGGCAAATCGTGTCATTTTGCGTGCCTGATCACCCGCATTACGACGCCATGCTGCGTTTGTTGCCCCAGTTCACTGCAGAGACCGGCATCAAGGTGAATGTGACCCGCGAAAACATCTTGCGCATGAAGCATGTGCAAATGGCGGGAATGGCCAAGCCCCAGTCGGAGTTCGACCTGGTGACCTACATCGTCACCTGGAAGAGCGAGTTCGTGAAAAAGAATCTGTTGTTGCCGCTGGAGCCCTTCTTCAAAGACAAGCAGCTGGCAGACCCCGACTACGCTTTTGGCGACTTGGTGCCGCGTTATGTGCAAAACATCGGTCTGGTGGGTGGCCCCAAGGGCTATTTGCCGGGTCCGGGGGCCCGCCTCTACGGCTTGCCGTACGGCGCCGAAACCTCGGTGCTGGCTTACCGCCGCGATGTCTTTGAGAAGCATGGCTTTGCGCCCCCACGCACCTATGCCGAGCTCTCGGCGCTGCTCGCCCCTTTGCGTGAGCGGACCGGCATGGCGGCACTCACCTCACGCGGGCAGTCCGGCCACAACTGTGTGCACGCCTGGTTGCTACACCTCAATGCGCTGGGTGGCCAGGTGTTCGATGAGCGCTGGATACCTCTGTTTCACAAAGCGCCGGGTGTGCAAGCGCTGCAATTGCTCAAACACATTGCAGACACCGGCCCCAAGGGCATGGCTAACTTTTCGTACAACGACATGCTGTCGAGTTTTCTGCAGGGCGAAAGCGCGATGTACCTCGACTCGACGGCCGTGTTTGGCGCGGTGCGCAACTCTCCGGCGTCCAAAATTGAGGGCAAAGTCAGCTATGTATTGCACCCCAAGGGGGTGCAATACGCCTCGCAATCCGGCGGGCTGGGCCTGGCGATTCCCCGCACTTCCGCCCGCCCGGAAGCCGCATTTTTGCTGATGCAGTGGTTGACATCCAAGGCTCAGGACAAGGCGGTGGTCAGGCTCGGTGGCGGGCCCACCCGGGTGTCGACAATGGAAGATGTGTCGCTGGTGCGCATGTTCCCTGAGTTCGTGACCCTGAAAGAGCAGCTCCGCTACGCAAGCCCTGACTGGCGCCCCATCATCCCCGAGTGGGACGAGATCAACACCGGCCCCTTGGGCGCCGCGGTGCACCAAGGCCTGACCGGCGCCAAGCCGGCCATCCTTGCGCTGGGTGACATTGTGCGGCGCGTCAACGAGATCATGACCGCAGCGGGCTACCGCTGAGCCGCACGCGCCAGTTTCAGTACGTGCCCGGCACCAGGATGTTGCGGTCCACGTTTTGGATGTTGGTGTGGCCGCAGAAGGCCATGGTCACATCCAGCTCTTTGTGGATGATCTGCAGCGCCTTGCTCACCCCGGCTTCGCCCATGGCGCCCAGGCCATACACCATGGCACGGCCGATCATGGTGCCCTTGGCGCCTAGGGCCCAGGCTTTGAGCACATCCTGCCCGCTGCGAATGCCGCCATCCATCCAGACTTCCAGCTTGTCGCCCACGGCGGCCACGATGGCCGGCAGTGCGCTGATGCTGCTGGGCGCGCCGTCCAGCTGGCGGCCACCATGGTTGCTCACCACAATCGCGTCGGCGCCGCTCTGTGCGGCCAACACGGCGTCTTCCACGTCCTGAATGCCTTTGAGGATGAGCTTGCCGCCCCATTTCTCTTTGACCCATTTCACATCGTCCCATGACAGGCGAGGGTCGAACTGCTCGTTGGTCCAGGCGGCCAGGGACTTCATGTCGCTGACCGATTCCACATGCCCCACCAGGTTGCGGAAGGTGTGGCGCTTGGTGCCCAACATGCCCAGGCACCAGCGCGGCTTGGTGGCCAGGTTGATGATGTTGGCCAAGGTCGGGCGGGGCGGGGCGCTCAGGCCGTTTTTCAGGTCTTTGTGGCGCTGGCCGATGACTTGCAGGTCCAGCGTCAGCACCAGGGCACTGCAGCGCGCGGCACGGGCGCGCTCAATCATTTTGGCCATGGCGTTGCGGTCCCGCATCATGTAGAGCTGGAACCAGAAGGGCGCCGTGGTGTTCTCGGCAATGTCCTCAATAGAGCAAATGCTCATGGTGGACAGCGTGAAGGGAATGCCGAACTTTTCGGCAGCCCGCGCCGCGTGGATCTCGCCATCGGCGTGTTGCATGCCGGTCAAGCCTACCGGAGCGATGGCCACGGGCATTTTGGCCGCGGTGCCCACCATGGTGGTGGCGGTGCTGCGGTTTTCCATGTTCACGGCGACCCGCTGGCGCAGCTTGATCTTCTGGAAATCCTCTTCATTGGCACGGTATGTGCCTTCGGTCCAGGAGCCGGAGTCGGCGTAGTCGTAAAACATGCGGGGCACCCGCTTTTGGGCTAGAACGCGCAAGTCTTCAATATTCGTGATCACAGGCATGCAAAGTCTCCTTCATCGTTGCGGCATCGTAGTCCGCAGGCGGTGGTTTGCCCGTGAAATCCGCCCCGCGGCGCGTGAAATTATTGAAATCACCCGCCTTGTGCTGGTCTCGGGCCTGCTGTGGGGCGTCGTAGCGGCCGGCGCCGAGCCGCCTGCGGCCGCATCCCCACCATCACCATCACCCCGTGTGTCTGAGTTCGCCTGGGTCGGCACCGTGGCCGGGGTGTCGCCCGGCAGCCTGGTGCGTATTGCCTTGCCGGTCGATGCCCTGACCCGCCTGCAAAGCAGCGCCGGTCACGATGCACGGGTGCTCAATGCCGCGGGCGAGGTGATTCCCTATACCGTGACCGGCGGCGACGCGCCCCAGCGCCCCCGCCACGCGGTGCAGACCCGGGCCTTCCCCCTGTCGTCCACGAGCACCCAAGCGATTGCCGATCTCCGCTCCGAGGTGCAGCTGCTCGCCGCGCTGGACCTGAAGGGCGTGTGGCCCTGCAACGCGCTGGTGTATCTGCAGTTGGCGATCAGCCACAACCTGCAGGACTGGACCCCGGTGCCGGTGAAGGGGCCCGTGTACCGGTTTGATGGTGCCGACCCGCCGGTGAACACCGTCCTCGAATTGGAAGAGCCATTGGTCGTAGAGGGGCGCTACTTGCGGATTACCTGGCCGGCGCACACCGGCGTCAAGCTTGCGAGCCTGACCGGGCGGGTGGCGGGCTTGCGCGCAGCAGCCAGCCCGGTGCGCGCCGAGCTAGGCGCAGGTGTTGCCGATGGCACCTCGGGGCTGGTGTGGACTTTCCCTTTTGCCACGCCGGTGAGCGCGGTGCACTTGCACATGCCCCCAGGCGGCGAGCCGGTACCCCTGCGCATCTCGGCGCGCAGCGACCCCGCGCAGCCGTGGAAGTTGCTGGCCTCGACAGTGGTGTACCGCGATGAGCAGCCGGGCGGGCAGGGCATGAATCCGCCGCAGCCTTTGCCAGAGACGCCGATCGCCCAGTTGCGCATAGAGGCGGGTAACGGTGTGCCTTTCCCGGCAGGGGGCCTGCGGCTGACTGCCGAGCTGGCGCCCTTGCAGGTGCTGTTTCTGGCCACAGGCCAAGGGCCTTACACCGTGGTGGCGGGCAGAGCCGGCACTGCGCCGGCTGCGGTGGAGCTGGCGAGTCTGATTCCCGGGCCGGCCATGGTGCCTGACATCGTGCCGCTGCGGCCCGTCAGGCAGCTGCGGGCGGTGCTGCCGGGTGCGCCCCAGTTGTGGGCCGCATCGCTCATGCCTGCGCAGTGGGTGCTGCGCGGACCGGTATTGTGGGCGACACTTTTGGCGGCGCTAGCAGTGCTTATGGCCGCCGTGGTGGGGCTGTTGCGGCTGGTGCGCCGCCCTTGACGCCGGCGCCCCGCACCTCCAGGCGCACCTGGTCGAGCACCTTGCCTTTGGCGTCCACGATCTGAATCACATGCCGCCCCGGCCATGGCAGCCAGAGGGCGGTGTTGCCTTTGGCCACTTGTTTGCCGTCGATCAGCCAGCGCAGATTGCTGCCATCGGCCTCCAGGCTCAGGCGCTGGGCTTGGGGCGGAATGTCGGGGTCCAGCGCGAGGATGGTGCCGCTAGTGGGCGCGGTGATGCGGGCCGTGTTTGTGGTGCTATTACCGGATTTTTTTGAATCATTTGAGCCTCTAGCGCTCGTGGAATGTGCGCGAGTAGCTCCTTTTTCCATAGCAAAACTGCTCTGCTCGGTGCCGCTGATGAACCACTCGCTGCGGGGTGCTTCGCCCTCTACGGTCACCGCTTTTTGCACCAGGCCGGCAGGCGCGTGGGGGGCGCGGCTGTTGCGTTGGCGGTGGAGCTGGTTCATGACCGCGGCCCAGATGGGGGCGGCGCCGGTGGTGCCACTCACGTCCCACATGGGGGCGCCGCTGGCGTTGCCCACCCACACGCCCACGGTGTAGCGCTGGCTGTAACCCACGGCCCAGTTGTCGCGCATGTCTTTGCTGGTGCCGGTTTTGACCGCCGCCCAGAAGCGGGTGGCCAGCACGCTGTCGGTGCCGAAGGTGCGGGCACGTGCCATGGGGTCGCTAAGGATGTCTCCCACGATGAACGCGGCCCGCGCATCCATCGCCGGGCTGAAGGGCGGAGGCGTGCGGCTCACCGTCAGGCGGGTGGGGCTGGCACGGCCGCCATTGGCCAGCGTGCGGTAGATATTGGTCAGGTCCAGCAGCGTGGTCTCGGCACTGCCCAGGGCCAGGCTGTAGCCATAAAAGTCGCCGCTTTCCTTGAGCGGCATTCCCATGCGGGCCAGCTGTTTCTGAAAAGCATCGGGCGACACCATAACCAGCGTGCGCACCGCCGGCACATTGAGCGAGGCACCCAGTGCCGTGCGGGCCGACACCCAGCCTTTGAACTGGCGGTCGTAGTTCTGCGGGATGTAGAGGCCACCACTCGTCTGGATCTGGGCAGCAGAGTCTTCCAGAAGCGAGGCCGCGGTGATGCGCCGCTCCGCCAGCGCCTGCCCGTACAAAAATGGCTTGAGCGTGGAGCCGGGCTGGCGCAGGGAGGTCACAAAGTCCACCTCAGGCGCAGCGCTCAGGGGGCCGCTGCTGTTGACCCAGGCCAGCACCTCGCCACTGGCGTTGTCCAGCACCAGGGCGGCTGCATCTTCCACATGGCGACCAGCCAGCTCGCGCAGCTGGGTTTGCAGGGTGAGTTGGGTAAAGCGCTGCAGGGGCGCGCTCAAGCTGCTGCGCACCGTGGTCGGGGCCGAAGCGCCCTCGGGGCTTGCCGCACTGGCGGGGCGCAGCAGCTGCCGCCCCACATGGGGGGCCAAGCCCTCGCTGGCGGCAAACTCACGGCGGCTCAGGGTGCCAGACACCATCAGCGCGATGGCGTCGCAGCCGCTGGCCCCGCTGGTATTTGCTGCTGTCTTTGATGTTGGTGTTGGTGTTTTGGCAGGGGCCTCCAGGCTGCTGAGCACGCTACAGGCGCGCTGTGCCACTTGGGCCTCTTTGGCATTGGGGGCGCGAATCAGGGCGGCTGTGATCGCGGCCTCACGGTTGTCCAGGCCATGTGGCGCTTTGCCAAATAGGCTGCGGCTCAGCGCATCAATGCCCACCAGCTCCCCGCGGAAGGGCACCAGGTTCAGGTAGGCCTCCAGAATCTGGTCTTTGCGCCAGCTGCGCTCCAGGCTTTGGGCCGAGAGGGTTTGCCCCACTTTTTGCACCACGCTGCGGCCGCCGCCACCGCGCCGTAAGTCCTCATCCAGCAAACCCGCCAGCTGCATGGTCAGGGTGGATGCACCGCGTGTGCGGGTGTTCCAAAGGTTGCCCCAAGCCGCAGCAGACACGGCGCGCCAGTCCACTCCGCTGTGCTCGTAAAAGCGCTTGTCTTCTGAGAGCACCAGCGCCGTGCGCAGCGCGGGCGACACATCGGCCAGCGCCACCCACTGCCCACGGCGCACCGTGGCATCGGTGCGCAGGCGGTGCAGCACTTCGCCTTGGCGGTCGAGCAGCAAGGTGTCTGAGGGCCTGTAACTGTTCTTTACTTGCTCAAAAGTGGCATTGGCGCAGGCGAATCCTGCGCTGGTAGCTATCAAAATAGTAGCAATAGCCAGGCGCAGCTTGTCTGTAGCCTTGGTGACCTTGGGCACGGTGTGCCGTGACCGGTCTGCGTAAACTGTGTTGATCTGCAACCCACCCACCTTTTGCTCTTATGTCTAACGCCGCACCCTTGTTCCAGCCCTTTGCCTTCAAAGGCTTGAAGCTGGCCAACCGCATTGTCATGGCACCCATGACCCGTTCTTTCTCGCCCGGCGGTGTGCCTACCCCGGCCGTCACCGAGTATTACCGCAAGCGCGCCGCTGCCGCGGTGGGCCTGATTGTTTCTGAGGGAACGGTGGTGCAGCGGCCGTCTGCCTCTAATGACCCGGATGTGCCGCACTTCTGGGGCGATGCCGCTTTGGGCGCATGGCAAAACGTCATCAACTCGGTGCACCAGGCCGGTGGCGTGATGGCACCGCAGCTCTGGCACGTGGGCGCAGCCCGCAACCCGCGCACCACCTGGACAGCGCCACCGCCCGTGGACTCGCCCTCTGGCCTGTCCCGCCCCGGCAAAACTTTTGGCGAGCCCATGACGGACGAGGCCATTGCCGACACCATCGCCGCATTCGCCAAGGCTGCCGGTGCCGCCAAGCGCCTGGGCTTTGACACCATCGAACTGCATGGCGCCCACGGCTATTTGATCGACCAGTTTTTCTGGGAAGGCACCAATGCGCGCACCGACAAATACGGTGGCGACTTGGTAGCCCGTGGCCGCTTTGCGGCTGAAATTTTGAAGGCCGTGCGTGCCGAAGTGGGGCCTGACTACCCGGTCATCATCCGCTTGTCGCAGTGGAAGCAGCAGGACTACAACGCCCGTATCGCCCAGACGCCTGACGAAATGGCCGCTTGGCTGCAGCCACTGGCGGATGCGGGTGCCGACATCTTCCATTGCTCGCAACGCCGCTTCTGGGAGCCGGAGTTTGAAGGCTCTGACCTGAACTTTGCCGGCTGGGCCAAAAAGCTGACCGGCCGCCCGACTATCACCGTGGGCTCAGTGGGCCTGAGCGGCGAGTTCATTGCCTCGTTTGGCGGAGAAAGCTCCAAGCCTGCGTCTTTGGATGAGTTGATGCGCCGTTTCGACCGTGGCGACTTTGATTTGGTAGCCGTAGGCCGCGCACTCATCAGCGACCCCGATTGGGCGTTGAAAGTGCGCGACGGCCGCATGTCCGAGTTGTCGGACTTTTCACCCGCAGCGCTGGGAGCCTTAGTCTAGGTTTGATCGCCAGCGTTTTGGCTGTGCGTGGGCTATCAGAAGTTCAGTTCTTTGTCCACGTCAGCGGTTTTGCGGCGGGCCATAGCGAGGTTGGATTTGTTCTTGTCCAGCACGAAGTAGATGAACACGCCTTCTTTACGGGAAGAGGGGCGAATGATGTGGTACTGCTTACCGAGGGTGATCAAGATGTCATCGATCACATCGTTCAGGCCAAGGGCGCGCATGGTTTTCATTTTGGAGCGCACGACTTCGGTGTTGCCTGCAGCAGCCACTTCGAGATCCACGCCGGAGCCGGCGCTGCCCAAAATCATGCCGCTGGTGGAGTCCACGATGGCTGCGCACATCGCGCCGTCCGTGGTCAACAGCTCTTCTAGGGTTTGGTTGATAGTTGCCATGTCAAAAGTCTTTCAGTTGTTTAAACATCAAACGCTGCGGTATCTTTTATTTTGACGAGTGCCCCGCAGCTACGCACAAGCTGGTGTGCCCGGTGGAGTTCCTATTGCGCCTCAAGGATGAGTCGTAATTGGTGAATCCTGTTTCTCCACTCCGGCAAATTCAATAGTTGATGGGTTTCGCAGACGGTGACAAACACCATATCTGCGCCGCAATCGGTCAACATCACGCTGTCAGATTCGTGGGTCAGCGTGCAACTGTCCAAAGCTCCGAAGCCTTCAAACAACGGTTTCATGCGGAGGTGAAGCCGCCAGTAGTCGCTGGCGGCTTCTGCCATTGCTACAAAGTTGTCCAACGCTCCGGCGGCATGCCACACCATGCCTGCCGAAATCTCTACAACAGCGCACCCTTTGACTCCGGGGGTTTTGGCCATGCTGTCAATTTTTGCCCGGATGTATTTCGCATTCATGCCGTCAGCAGGGTTTGGGCCATGGTGCGACCGCGGTAGGCAACTTGCGCCAAAACGCCCGTGGAGTCAGACACCACATTCACAATCAATTGCACGTCTTCGCGGTTCACGGTGAACACTTGCACAAAGCCATCGGCTGAGTTGATGACCACGCTGTTAGCAGCACCCAAGGCGGTTTCTTGTGCTACCACAGCGCCAATGGCCGCAATGGAGCTAGCCATGGCGGCAATGCGCGATGCATCGATGCCGCCAGTGGTGGCAGAAGCAATGTCAAAGCCATCAACCGTTGCAATCACTACGGCTTTGATGCCAGTCAGATCATTCAGAAAAGCTTGTGCTTCTCGTTGTGCCAAATTTTTGAGCAGCGCGCTCGCGACGTATGTTTGGGTCATAGGCGGGTTCAGGTGTGCAGCAATGGTGCTTCGTTAATCCATGGCCTCGACTTGCATCAGCAGGGAGTCAATCAATAGCAGCACGTCTGAACGTTGGCGCACGTCAACAGACACGATGGGGATCAGCTGGTCATGTTGAAACAGAAAATCTGCGTAATCGTCAATGGAAGGAGATGGGTGGGTTTCGGTCCGGCCCACACCGATCACGCAAGGGCTGGTCTTCAGCTCTTTATGAAAGCCTTCCAGGTATTTGTGCAAGTCTTGCAGCGGCGTAGGGCGCGAGTTGTCCACCAGAATGATGATGCCCAAGGCGTTGGTTGCCAGCACTCCCCACAGAAAGTCAAAGCGCTCTTGCCCGGGCGTGCCGAAGATCCGCAACCTTTCACCACTGTCGAGTTGCACCGTACCGAAATCCAATCCCACCGTAGTTTTGGCTTTGGTGTTGGAGCTATCGTTATTCACCACATCGGTGGTGATGGGAGGCGTGTCACTGATGGCCGCTATCGCTGTCGTTTTGCCCGCACCCATGGTGCCTGTGATCAGGATTTTGTGTTCTCTCACGGTCGCTGATCTCTCAGATTCCGAGCTTGCGCCGCAGAGCAGACAGAAAGCTCCGCTTTTGCTTCTGGCGCGGAGCCGCGCAGGTGGCAGTACTCAACCGCTGTACGCTCGCAATTGGCGTTGCCAGTGCAACGTTAACAATGCCAAAGCTCTGCAGCACTGTGATGAACGCTTGCACCTCCGCCACGGCAATTCCAGAGCTTTGGGCCAATTGATCTACAGAAAAATGCTTGCGGCTGATCAGGTTCGCAAGCCGGATACGGTCTTTGCTGTCGCGCAGAACCGCTTGCGGGGGCCAACGCTTGAGTTTGTATTCTTCTGTACCGGTTAGCGGCGTCAGGTCAGCGCTGATGAGGCGAGGCAATGCCGCTGACGGGGTAAGTGGTTCTTGCGGCTGAACCGGTGCACGATCGGCAACCGTTGCGAGGGGAGCGGCATATGTTTCTGCAAACGAAAGGGACAAATTGTCCGGCTCGGGCATAAGCTCACCGAACACGGTGGGCCGCAGCTGATTTTGCAGGCCGAGCAGTAGCGCTTCGAGTTGCTCTGCTTCGATCGGACGACTCAACGCACCTGCAGCAGCTGCAGAGCCCTCGGGCAAAACATCAATCACCACGGCGCAGCGCGATTGCGCTACAGCATTCGCGCAGAGAAGTGCGTCGAAAGGCCCTTCCGCGGCATATTCCCAAGCGAACTGGACGTTACCTTTGAGCAAGCGCAACAGAATCCGGACGCGACTGACCTCGGCGCTTTCCAAGCCTTCTATTCCGAGTTTCAGCGCAGTCATGTCCGTGGATCCTGTAGGGTTTTTTGTCGGTGTCGGAAGTGTAGGTAACCCGGCCTGACTTACAAAGTCTTGCTTATTTAGTAATGTGACTTTGTTCCGCTTTGCAGAGGATTAATTCATCAATTTCCCATTTATCGCAAAGCGGAGTTGGTTTGGGGGTGATCTTTACGCCAAATCCACACTTTTAACGGATCGGGCAGACCCCTTGGCCCAAAACGTCGGCAATGGCTTCTGGCTTGTGCAGGTAGTAGCCCTGCACAAAGTCAATGCCGATCTCGCGCACGCGCTCCAACACCTCGGCCCGGTCTACAAATTCCGCTACGGTTTTCACCCCGACGACCTGGGCTACCGCTGCAAAACAGCGGACCGCGGCATCGTCCAATGGGTCGTCAATGACGTCACGGATGAATTGCCCATCAATTTTCAAAAGATCAACGCTGAGGTTCTTCAGGTAGCCAAAGGACGACGCGCCGGCACCAAAGTCATCCAGCGCAATCCGCAAGCCGAGCTTTTTGGCTTGCTCGACAAACACACTGGCATCCGCCATGTTGGTGACAGCCGCGGTTTCGGTAATTTCGAGGCAAATCCGCTGGCAAATGGCCGGGCCGGCGTTTTGCAGCATTTCAAACGCCTGGCGGTGGAATGCCCTGTCGCCGATAGATTGCCCGGAGAGGTTGACGCACAAGGTGTCAATGCCTGACAGATGCGGCGTATCCCGCAGGCACTGGATGGCGTGTTTAAGCACCCAGCGGTCGATGCGCGAGGCCAGGTGAAACCGCTCTGCCGCGGGCAGGAATGCGCCGGGTTGCACCAGGCTTCCGTCGGTCTCGCGCAAGCGCACCAGCACCTCTGCATGGAGACCATGCACGCGATCGTCCAAGGCGGTGATCCGCTGTGCGTACAAGACAAACCGGTTTTCGTCCAAGGCTTGCTCAAGGCGGGCGGCCCACTGCATTTCGCCATGGCGGGCGTGCATTGCGAGGTCGGTGTCAAACCAGGCGTGCACCCGGTTGCGACCTGCGTCTTTGGCGGCGTAGCAAGAGATGTCTGCAGCCTGCATGGCAGCGGCGACATTGGCCCAGCGGTTGTCCACCGGCACCAGGCCAATGCTGGTTCCGATGCGGAATCGTTTGCCGTCATGGATGAAGCGGAAATCGTCCATGCGGTCACAAATTTGCTGCGCCACGCGCTGCGCATGCTCAGCGGAGCAATGCTCCAAGATCACCCCAAACTCATCACCGCCCAGGCGTGCCAATGTGTCACGGGTGCGAACCACCTCGCTCAATAACTTGCCCACTTGCTGCAACAGCTGGTCGCCCACGGAGTGGCCGCAGGCATCGTTGACGAGCTTGAACTGGTCCAGGTCAATGAACAAAAGCGCGTGATTGCTCCGGTCTTCGTGGGCTCGCTTGAGCACATTGCGCAGCCGCGTTTCAAACTCGGCCCGGTTGACCAAGCCGGTGAGTGCATCGTGGGTCGCACGGAAACTCATTTCGCCGCTGAGACGGCGCTGTTCGGTGACATCGTGAAACACCAACACCACGCCCAGAATCTCGCCGCTATCGCTGCGGATGGGAGCGGCCGAGTCTTCGATACCGTACTCCTCGCCTTCGCGGGAGATCAAAACGGTTTGGTGTGCCAAGCCGGTGGTTTGTCCTTGGGCCAGGCAGGTGGTCACCGGGTTTTCTGTGGGGGCGCGCGTCTCTTCATTGACGATATGGAACACATGGCCGATGGGCTTGCCCTTGGCTTCCGTGTTCAGCCAGCCGGTCATGCGCTCTGCCACCGGGTTGAGCCAGGTGATCTCGCCTGCTGCGTCGGTGGTGATGACTGCGTCGCCAATAGATTGCAGGGTGACACGCAACAACTCGTGCTGGCGTGCAAGGTCTGCGCTGATGTTGTGCAGTTTGGTGATGTCTTGAAACGTGCCGACCAAGCGCACCGGTGCGCCTTCGTGGAATTCAGCAGCGCCCACGGCGCGCACCCAAATCTCGGTGCCGTTCGCTTGGATGAAGGGGAGCTCCAGGTCCCAGCCCTGGCCGGTTGCCATCGCCGTCTCGACGGCGGCTTGTATCACCGGCCTGGCTTCTGGCGCGTAGAAGTTGATGGCTGTGGCGACTTCCGGCACAAAGTCAGGAGGCACCCCGTGAATTTCATGGGTCTGGCCTGACCAGACGAGCGTGCCTGTGGCCAGGTCCATCTCCCAGCCGCCCACGCGCGCCACCTGCCCGGTGCGCTGTAGGCGCTGCTCGCTTTGGCGCAGCGCGTCGTCCTGGCGTTTGCGTTCGGTAATGTCTTCTACCGAGCCGACATAGCCGGTTACTTGGCCTGACTCGTCTTGATTGGCACGCGCCCGCGCGCGCACGGTGCGTACTTCTCCGTCCCTGCGCGAGATGCGGAATTCCGCGTCAAACTCAAGCCGCTGCAGGGCGGTTTGTTGCCACTCGGTGAACACTGCCATCCGGTCATCGGGGTGCAGGGCCTGCATCCATCCGTCGCCGAGGCTCTGGTGGTAGTCCAAGCCGTAAATCTCTTGCCAGCGGGAGTTGGTGTAGGTGCAGGCGCCTTGCGCATCGGTTGCAAAGACGCCGAGGGGGGACACCTCGCTCAATGCCCGGAAGCGCAATTCGTTCTCGGCCAAAATTTGCGCCGTTTTTTGAGCTTCCAGATGCAGCTGCCGCTCTTGTTCAATGGCACGGCGCCCCTCGAGCGCATGCACGGCGGCGGCGGCTAGGTGGGTCAGAATTTCGCGCTGTTGCTCCGTGAGTTGCCGGGGTACGCGGTCAATCACACAAAAGGTGCCCGCACGGGTGCCGTCACCCAGCCGCAAGGGGGCGCCTGCATAAAACCGGATGTCCGGGTCGCCGGTGACCAGGGCGTTGTCGGCAAAGCGCACATCTGCGGTCGCGTCAGGAACCTCCAAAATCTCATCGCTCAAGATGGCGTGCGCGCAAAACGCGAGTGCGCGCGGCGTCTCCGTGACGCCGGGGAGTCCGACATTGGCTTTGAACCACTGGCGCTCTGTATCTACCAGGCTGATCAACGAAATCGGCACATTGCAGACCACAGCCGCTGCTTGCACCAAGGCGTCGAATGCCTGCTCTGGCGCGGTGTCAAGAATGCCGAGGTCGTGAAGGGCCGCGAGTCGTCGGGACTCGTTGTCCGGAAGGGGGGCTTGTGGCATGTCTGCAGTACTCCGAAAGCGACAACGCGAGGGACTCGCGTTCGACTAAGTTTGCGAATTTAACAATTTTTCAGAGACTTTGGGGGATTGAATGCCGACATCACCTTGCAGCTAGCTCTTTTTGCTTATCGGCAGAACCGCCCCTTCGCTGAAACACAGTGCCAAACTGCTCACAGCCAATAGATGGCGGCTAAGCCCAGTACCGCGGGGACAGTCTGGATATAAAGAATCCGCACCATTACCGTCACCGTACCCCATACGCCGGCCACCGCCACACAGGCCAGCCCGAAAGTGGCAAATGCCTTGGCAATCGCCGGGTCAGGGTAGACCAAGCCTAACAAAAGGGCAGCGGCCAAAAAGCCGTTGTAACAGCCCTGGTTGGACATGGCCGCCTTGCGCGACTCCACCTCAGCGGGCGAAATGCCAAATACCTTGACCCCACGGCTCTTGTAGAGCACGGTTTCCAGCAGAAAGATGTACACGTGGATCAGGCAGACCAGCGCGATGAGAACTTGGGCGACTATGGGCATGGAGGTATTCCGGTTGATGGGGTAGATTGATGAAGTGAGCTCGAGAATACATAATCACGTTATGTTTGTAAAGCGCGCCCTTATCATCCTCGCTAGCCATGACTGAAATACCCACCAAACGCGACGGCCGCAAAGAGAACGCCAACGCCACCCAAGCCGCACTGCAAAGCGCCGCACTGCGCTGGTTCAGCGAACAGGGCTTTGAGAAAGCACCGGTTGGCAACATCTGCGCGGATGCCGGCATGACCGTGGGCGCGCTTTACCACCACTATGGCGACAAAAAAGGCCTGTTTGCTGCGGTGGTGGAGCAGGTGGACGCGCAGTTGGTGCAAGCTGCCATGGCAGCAAGCCAAGCCGTCATTCAAAAGGGTGGCGGTGCTTGGGATGCATTTTTGGCCTCCATCGACACCGTGCTGCAAGCCGGCACCAACGCACCCATGCGGCGTCTGATGCTGGTCGACGCACCCGCGGTGCTGGGTGCGCAGGTGTGGGGCGACATCCGCCAACGGCAGGGCTTGGGCGCCATGCGCGGCAGCATCGCCGCCATTCAAGCAAGTGGCATCTTTCAGGGGCACGATGCAGAGCGCCTGGCCCGCATCGTGTTGGGCGCGCTCTATGGCGGCATGGACTCGCTGCCGGATGATGAAGCGGGCGTGCAAGACGCGCTGGCCGACACCCGGCAATGCCTGATGGCCATGCTGCAAGGCTTGCGCAACAGGGATGTGAGATGACAGTTCAAACCACACTTCAACTCGGCACGGAGACCAGCGTGGTGCTGTGCACGCAGAATGGTCATGTCGTCTTGCAACAAGAGCTGCACCTGGGCACCGCATCGTTGGCCCGCCAATGGATGCGGCACACACCGCCCACGCCGCTGGACATTGAACACGCCATAGAGGTGACTGAGGACGTGCTGATGCCGCTTGCTGCCAAGCTGGCTCGCACGGAGCAGTTGCAACTAAGCGGCTCAGGTGCGGCGTTGATATTGCAAGGTGTGGGCGCTACGCCGGACGCCCCATTGCACTGGAGTCTGGATGAGATGGAAGACCAGTTCAACCGCATCGCCATGGTCAGCCAAGTCAGGCCTATCGGGCATGAAGCCTTGCCTACGGTGCCGGAGTTTTATGCGGCGATGGTGATCGTGCGGGAGTGCTTGCACCACCTAAGGTTTGGTGGGGTGATGGTGCAGGCTTAGCTACGCCGCTTAAACCGGACGTTCAACTATTCCTTTTGAAATCGACATTCGGGAAACGGCGTTCCAGCAATTGACGCAAAGCCGGATCCCCCGAGTTGCACTCTCTATCAATTGCCTCCCGAATTAGGTTGCGGCCTCGCCAATCCTTTATGCTGATGTCAGGGTTGTATTTGCACAAAATATCGAGCGCACTGAGATCTTCAGGTTTCCCACTTTTCGTGTACATCGCTGCAGTCATGCCGGTCTTCGACTGTGCATTGATATCTGCTCCCGCCGCAAGCAGCCTTTCGATACAGTCATAAAACTTTCGACTGGTGGCCCACATTAATGGGGTTCTACCTTCTTCGAGATCGTTCGGGAGAGGTTCGTCGGGGCTTTTCCCCTTCGCAAGTAGTGCGTCAACTAGCTGCAAGTTTCCACGCATAGCTGAATGTGCGAGTGCGCCGTCATTTGCAAAAGTGCCTCCAAGTTCAATCAGTTTGATTGCTAGGTCATATCTTCCGGCCCCGATAGCAGCGACTAGCGGGGATTCTCCGAACTCGCCACGCGAAGCTTTTAGTCGTCGTGGGGTTGCTAGGCGGAGCGCTTTTTCGTCGTTCCCTTCCTTGATAGCTATGAAAATTGAAGAACGAAAAGCTTGCCAAAGTAGTGATGTGAAGCAGTCTCGGGTTGTGGCGATAGTGGGAAGGTGGCACACGAAAGTCCGCCATCCGGGAAACTTGATTACAAATATTCGGGACATGTAAGCACTTAGTTGAGTACTGATTCTTCTAGGTGGCCCATCATCACTTCGCCACACCCACTTTCACCTTCATATTCGGCGCTTCCCCGAACATCTCCGGCGCGTACATCGCTTCCACGCGTGAGGGCGGCAGCGAGAACTCCCCCACGTTGTTCAGACGGATGGTGTATTCCATCTTGATCACCCCCTTGGGTAGGTACTCGTAATAGCTGCGGAAGGATTCGAAGCTGCGTTCCTCAAATGCCAGCCAACCGTCGCCCTCGCGTTTCTCGCCTTGCGTGGCGATCTCGCTGTCGCGCCCAAGGCCGCTGCCCAGAATCGTGGCGCCGGCGGGCACGGGGTCGGTGATGGCGACCCAGGTCATGTCGGCGCTGGCGTTCACCTCGATGCTGATGCGCAGCACGTCACCACGCGTGTAGCTGCCCGCAGGCAGGCTCTTGTTGGCCTGCTCCACGGGGGTAATGGTTTTCTTGATCTGGTAGCCCGCAAAGAACGGCGCTTTCAGTTGCACCGCCGCCACCGACTGCAACGTGAGCCAAGGCTTGCCTGCGCCTTGGTGAGTCACGTTCAGCGAGTCTTTGGCTGCAGTTTTGCTCCAGGGCAGGAACATGGTGTTGTTCTTCAGGTTGCCCGGCGATGCAGGCGCGCCGAACCAGGTGGTCTGGTGTGCAGCGCCGGATGCATCGGTGGTCTTGATGCGTTCCACCTTGCTCCAATCCACTGCCGCAGAGCCTGTGCTCATGCTGGCCTTGGTGCTACCGGCCACCGGCACCGCTTCAAACTTGGCGCTGAATTTTTCCAAGGCCAAGCCACCCCACAGATTGGCGGTGGTGGTGTGCCATGCGCCGTTTTGCTGGCGGCTGATGAAGCCGTTGGCCAGGCGGCCCATGTCGTCTTTCCAGGCCGGATCGTCCAGCACACTCAAGATCAGGCGCGCGGTGTTCACGTCGCCGTTTTGCATCAGCCACCACCAGTAGTCGTCCTTCTCGGTGCTGAAGATCATCTTGGTGCCTTGGTAGCTGATGCGGCTGCGCAGGATTTGGTTTGCCTCTGCCAAGCGCTTGTCGCGCTCGGGTACATCTGTCACGCGCTTCAAGATGTTGAGCCAGTCGATCACCGCATGCGTGGGCCACTGGTTGGGCGCGATGGTGATGCTGTTCACTATACGGCCTTGTGCTTTGCCGTAGCGCGACAGGGCTTCAATGGCGGCGAGCTTGCGCATGTCCAAGTCTTTGCGGGGGCTCCAAAACTCACGCTGGATGCGGCCTTCCACAAAGGCAATCAGGCCACGCTCCATGGGCGCGCGGATCTCGTCGCTGAGGGCAAACGCCGGGTCAATACTTGCAGCCTCATGGGTTGCAGCCAGCAGGTAGGCGGTCAGTGTGTCGCTGCCGCGGTTGGCCTCTCCATCGCGCGGCGGGAAGTAATTGGCCAAGCCGTCGCTGTCCAGGTAGTTCGGTATTTGCGCGGCCACGCTTTGCCACAACTTGCCGTCGCGCAGACCCACGCTCTTGCTGGTTTTTTGCTCCAGGCAGGCGAAAGGGTAGAGGGCGAACCAGTCTTTCACGCCGGGTAGGCCTTCGGCCAACTTGGGTTGCAGCGCCATCTTCAGGCCGCCACGGCCTGGCAGTGCGTCGGCGGGGGCGTTCACGTCCATCGTCAAGGGGCCGTCGATCTGCACCAGCGTGGCTTGCTGCACCGTGAGCGGTACTGCAGGCACGATGCGCTGGCGCGCCTTCAGCGCATCTCTGGCGCCGCTGAGGGTGTCCTTGGCCTCAATCTCCCACAGGATGGCTTCATTGCGCGTCAGTGCAAGCTGGGCCGGTGCGGTCACATTCCATGCAACCTCACGGGCATCTCCCGCAGGTATATAAATGGTTTGTTGCTCTAAATTTAATAGCGTGGCCCGCGGGGTCACCAGCACCTTCATGGCCTGCTTGGTGGTGTTACGCAGGGTCAGTTGCGCGCGATACTGGTCGTCCTCGCGCACTAACGGTGGCAGGCCGCTGATGATCTGCAAATCTTGCGTGGCGCGGATGCTGGTGCTACCCGTGCCAAACAAGCCGGTGGATGCATCGGCCACTGCCACGATCTTGAAGGTGGTGAGTGCATCGTTGAGCGGCACGGTCACTTGGGCTTGGCCATTGGCGTCCAGCTTGACTACCGGCTTCCAGAGCAGCAGGGTCTCTAGCAGCTCGCGCGCACCGCTGTGGCCGCCACCGCCACCGGGCGCCACGGCCTTGCGGCCATAGTGGCGCCGGCCGATGATTTCCATTTGCGCGGTGGATGTTTCTACGCCCCAGCTGCGCCGCTGCAACATGGCATCCAGCAGGTTCCAGCTGCGGTTGGGCATCAGCTCCAGCAGGGCTTGATCCACGGCGGCCACGGCCACTTCGGCGTTGGCAGCCGGTTGGCCATTGGGCAGCTTGACGGTGATGGTGACCTTTGCCTGACTGCGCACGGCGTAGCTTTCCTTGTCGGCCTTGACGCTCACATTCAGTTCATGCGCCTGCGTGCCCACCCGGATTTCAGCCACACCCAGCCTGAAGGCGGGCTTGCTCAAATCCACCAGTGCAGTGGGCGCCACGTACTCGCGCCCCTCAAACCAGAAGCTGGTCCACCACTCGCGCGGAGCCTTGTAGCCCCAGGTGAAGAAGCTGTACCACGGCACCTCGCGCAGGCGGCCTCGCAGCACCAGTGCGCTCACATATACGTTGGGGCCCCAGCCTTCCTGAATCTTCAAGTGGATCGTCGGGTCCTGGCCGTTGAGCTCCACCACCTCGGTGTGCACGATGCCTTCGCGCTCCACCGCCACCAACGCGGTGGCAAAGCGGAACGGCATGCGCACCTGGAAGTTGGCTGTCTCTCCGGCTTGGTAGCTTTTTTTCTCGGGCAGCAGGTCGATGCGGTCGTTGTTGTCACCACCGAACCAAAGTTCGCCTTGCTTGGTCACATACACGCTGCTGGCCGCCTGGATGCTGTTGCCCGAGCCGTCTTTGGCGGTCACCACCAGCTCCACCTGACCGGCTTCGTTGACCTCGGTTTCGCACAGCAGCTGGCCGCGGGCATCGCTCTTGCCGGAGCAGACGCTACCCAGGTCTTTGGTGCTGGTTTTGTTGTCGTAGGTGTAGAAGCCGCCCACCATGCGCTTGCGCGTGGTGGTAGTGATGCGGGCGGTGGCTTTCACCTCCAGCGCCACCCCGGCTTGCGGCTTGCCGGACAAGTCCAGCGCCAACGCGCGGAACTTGATCTTCTGCCCGCTGGAGACCCAGCCCTCGGTCTTGATGCCGGCAATCACGCTGGCCGGCCAAAGTGTTTGGGTGCTGCGTATGGTTTGTACCTCGCCGTTGGGGTCGGAGTAGGTGGCTTCCAGCAGCAGGTCTTGCGGCTGGCGACTCTTGGGTACATCGGCAATGGTGAGTTTGCCGCCGCCGTTCTTGTCCAGGGTGATCGGCATTTTGTCGGCGATGACGCGGGCATCGGCGCTGGCAGTGTTTTCTTCTTCGCCTTCATCTGAGCGGGCTTGCTGCCCGGCCTGCGGTGGCGAGAAGCTGAATTCGCTGTAGTCCGCAAAGCTCAGGCCCTTGGCCCGCACCAGGGCCGACACGCGCACCGGCAGGTTGACCGCGCCGCCACCGGAGACGTAGTTGATCTGCACATCCACCGGCACTTGGGTGGCGTTAACCAGAGGCTTTTTCTCGGTGGGGGTGACACGGCCTTCGAGCACCGGCAGGCGGAACTCTTCGACCCGGAACTCGCCGGTGTAAAAGTCCTGCCGACCGTTGCCACGGTTGCTGTTAGTGAGCTGCACCTGGTACGCGCCCAGTTTGGCGCCTTGGGGGATGGGAAAGCTGTTTTCTGCACTCAAGCCCCCGGTGGCGGTCTTACGCCACTCCAGTTGCAGCGCGTATTGCTGGCCGCTGCCCATGTGGGTGATAAGCATGGCGTCGGGCTTGGTATCCGGCAGGCCGAAGCCTTTGCTGGTCTGGGTGCGCAGCACGTGCTTCATGGACACGGTTTCGCCTGCGCGCAGCAGGGTGCGGTCGAAGATGGTGTGGGCGACTTCGTCGGGCAGGGGCTGGCGGCTGGTAGGCACGTTGAAGCGCCAAGGCTCAATGCCGCGGTTCCAGTCGCTCCAGGTGAAGGCCAGGTCTTGCACCGTGCCTTTGCCATCGGCCGCAGGCTGGGCGGCGCGGGCGCTCACAAAATAGGCACTGCTGTAGTAGCCGTCTTCCCCGTTGCAGCGGGGCGCTTGGGGCGACACGCCATTGAGGGTGGCAATACCCCGGGCATCGGTCTGGCCACGGGCCACTTCTTGGCCCCGGCAATCGGACACCACCACCTGGGCACCTGCCACGGGCTTGCCCTTGTCCAGCGAGGTCACCCAGGCGAGCGCATTCTCGCGGCCTAGCTTGAAGTGCACACCCAGGTTGGTCACCAGTGCGGCGGTGCGGACATACATGGTGCGGCTATCGCCATAGCGCTCGTCCAGCAGGCTGGTCCCCAGCTTTTGGGAGGCGATCTCCACCACATGGAAACCGGGGGTGAGGGGTATGCCTACCACCTCGAAGGGGCGTGGGTCTTGGGTCTGGGGCTGGGGCAGATCCAGCGTTTTGGCGCCGGGGCGGCCATCCAGCAGCGAGAGCATGCGCGTTTGCACATAGTCGCGGTCGTAAGGGGTAGATGGCTTGGGCAGCTTGGCGCCCAGCTCGCGGGCGGCCTGGTTGCGGGAGATATTGGTTTCGTCGTAGCGCAATACCTTGCGATACCAGGCAATGATGTCGGCATCTGTGCCGGGCTGGAAGGTGCGAACCTTGCCGGCAGGCGCCTTGGCCGCGGCGCCTTGTGCTGCAGGTTTGTCCTGCTCAGCGTTCAGATCCTTGACCTTCAGCGCGGTTTCGACGTTGCGCAAAGTCACCGGCAGCATCGCCACGCCATCGGGCTCGGCAAAGCGCTCCACGATGCCGAAGGGCGAGGCCGCAAACTTGGCCAGTGGCGGCATGGCGGCGGTGGCGGTTTTGAGCGGGAAGCTATCCGCATTGCGCAGGGTGCGGCCGGAAGCGTCTTTGAAATCCTTGGGCAGTGTTAGGGTCAGCTGGGCTTGCTCGGGCAGGCCGCCTTCAAAGCGCACGCTGTTGACCACGTTGTCTTCATCCCCACTGTCTTCCGCGAGCACGGGCTTGAAGCTGTTTTTGCCGTCACTGAGGCGAATGGCTTGCAGCAGCTTGGCTGGCACCGGCGCATTGAAGCTGAGCTGCAGCGGGCGAATCGGCAGGCAGGCAGCCTGGGCGTTTTCACGCTCGCAGCTGAAGTTGGCCGCAAAGGGCTCGCGCACCTGGTAGGCAAACTGGCGCTCCACCGTGTTGGGTACGCCAGCGCTGGTGCCGTTGGCTGGCGTGGCCACACCCTTGCCGAACACCACGCTCACTTTGGCCGAAGACGACAGGCGGCGTGCGCAGGTCATGGTCACATACGACAGCGGGTCGGCCTTGGCGTAGGCGTCCAGCCCTTGGGATTCCAGAAGTGCCGCCCGCTCTTTGCCTTCGAGCAGGCGGATGCTGATTTTTTCACCCAGGTCGGAGGCCTTGCACCACACATTGGCTTTTACGCTCTCGAGCGTAGCGGGGCCGTTGAGCTCCAGGATAAAGAACTGCTCTTCGTCGATTCGGTTGCCCTGGTAGGGCTGGATGTTGCGCACAAACGGGCCGCCGCTATTAAATTTATAGCTGCTCGCGCCCGTGATATCTGCGCCCTTGGGCGATTTGAACCCCGTTTTGACTTGCACCGCGCAGCGCACACCGGGGGGCAAGTCGCGGTCGAAGTCGTAGGCCCACACCCGGTCGTTCACCCAGCGGCCGACTCCTTTGGTGACTTGGGCGTCACTGCAGCTCAGGGTGAGCGGGGCTTCGGCCTTGGGGTCGCCGAAGTTGACGGCACTCTCGTCAAATTTGGCCACCAGCTGGCGCACCTGCGCCACTTCGCCCTGTGGCGAAAGGCTGACGATTTGCAGTGCCTGGGCGCTCCAGCTCAAGGCGGCCAAGCCGCAGGCTAGAAATGCATTTTTTGTTTTCATGGTCGCTCCCCGAAAAAGTGCGCTCAGCGTAGCCGAAAACAGAGGCTGTCTATTAACCATCCGGCGCGGTTTGACGGCCGGTTTGGGTTAGATTCAAAATGAGTTGTAACTAGTTGAATCCAAGACGTACTTGGCTGCGTACTGGGCTCAAGAATTCATTTTTTTGTCTGAACCTTCAAACTGGACGCGCCCATGAAACATTTACCCACTGCCATCGCCCTCAGCGTTGCCGCCCTGTGCGGCAGCGCCTTTGCTGACACCGGCAAGCTTTTGCTGACCGGGGGCGTGAGCTCTATTGACGGCGCAGCCGGCGGCGGCTTGACCCCTTGGGCCACCATCGGCACCAACGCCACCGAAGGCGAGATGGGCATCACTGCCCACGTCAGCCGCGCAACGGTGACCGACTACCAGCTCACCACCATGGGGGTGACGGTTGCTTTTGACGACCGGGTGGAGTTGTCGTTCGCGCAGCAAGACTTCAATGCCTCGCCCGTCACGGCGCTGAATGGTTTGGGCTTTTCGGTGCAAAACGGCCAGCGCATCAAAATGGATGTGCTGGGGGTAAAGGTCAAGGTCGCGGGCGATGCGGTGCTTAACAGCGACACCTGGATGCCACAAATCGCGGTGGGGGTAGAACAAAAGTCGGTGGATGCCGGCTCCATCAAGCCGGTGCTCGACTTTTTGGGGGCCAAAACCAGCGGAACCGACTTCTATGTGAGCGCTACCAAGCTCTTTCTGGCCAATAGCCTGCTGGTGAACGGCACCCTGCGCTACACCAACGCCAACCAGAACGGTCTGGTGGGCTTTGGCTCCAAAGACCCCGGCACCAACAGCGCCAGCTGGGTGCCCGAAGTGTCGGTGGCGTATTTGCTGAGCAAAAACGTGGCCATCGGCGCCGAGTACCGCGCCAAACCCAACAATCTGCGTGCATTGGGCGCTTCCGCTGGGTTGGGTCAAGGCCTGCAGGAAGACGCATGGAAAGACCTGTTCATCGCTTGGGCGCCCAACAAGCACACCTCTGTCACCTTGGCCTACCTGGACCTCGGCCGCATCCTGCCAGGTGTGACCTCCAGCCGCAACCAAAGTGGTTACTACCTGTCTGCCCAGTTCGCGTTTTAAGCCGCACCGAAACACACGCAAGGAATCGTTATGAAAACACTCGCAATCGCCGCCCTGGTCGCTCTGAGCAGTCTGGCCACCTTCAACACCCATGCCCAAACTGCAGCCCCCGCTGCAGTGGCCAAAAATGACGCGCTGTACCAGGCACTGGGCGGCAAGCCCGGCTTGCAAGCCCTGATGGATGTGTTTGTGGCCGGTCTCAAGGCCGACAAGCGTATCGGCGAACAGTTCAAAGACACCAAGTCTTCCTTCCTGGCCTCTCAACTGGTGGACCAGGTGTGCATGGTGACTGGTGGCCCCTGCAAATACGACGGTGCCGACATGAAGACCGCGCACGCTGACATGGGCATCACCCGTGCCAACTTCAATGCGCTGGTGGAGGTGCTGCAAGTCTCCATGGATGCGCGCAACATTCCTTTCAGCACCCAAAACCAGTTGCTCGCCTTGTTGGCGCCGATGCACCGCGACATCGTGACTGCCAAATAACATGAACATTGCCAAATTCAAGCCGTGCCTCCGGGCCGCAGCGGGTGCCGTTTCTTTGTTTTTCGTCGGTCTGGCAGGGGCTGGCACCCTGGAGGTGTTGGTGCTCGACCGTGACGGCAAGCCCACGCCAGACGCTGTGGTGATCGTGCTGCCTGCCGCCAAGGGCACGCCCCGCAACCCCTTGGCTATGACCGCCGTGGTCAACCAGGAGAAGCAGCAATTCACGCCCGCAGTCACCGTGGTGGGTGTGGGCGCGAAAGTGCGCTTCACCAACAGCGACCCGTGGAACCACCACGTGCGCTTGGGCACCCCGGGTGCGCCTGTGGGGGCGTCGGACGGGCAATCGGTCATGCTGGAAGGCAAGCAAGACGGCAAACCGGCGAGTTCGGCGGTTTTCACCATGGACAAGCCGGGTGCCCTGGGCGCAGCCCTGTTGGGCTGTTTCATTCACAGCCGCATGAGCGGCGCCGTGTATGTGGCGGAATCGCCCTGGACCGTCAAAACCAACAGCCAAGGCGTCGCCCTGTTAGAAGACGTGCCCGAGGGCGCTGCTAGCATCAAGGTGTGGCACCAAGCCCAGTTGGTTGAGAAAGCGCCGCTGCAAGTAAATGTGCATTCGGCACCCGCAAAGGCCACTTACCAGTTGGATGTAGCACCGAGGCGGCGTAGCTAGAGCTTGCTCACCGCATAAGCCGTCGCCACAGAGTGGTGCCTCATGCGGCGGAATCGGTGGCGATGCACCGGTTTACTCTTCAGCAGGCGTGTTGGTATCGAGGTCGTTGCGCACACAGTTGCGGCCTGAGTGCTTGGCCAGATAGACCGCGCGGTCTGCTTCCATGATGGACTCGGTCAAAGGGCGATGCGCCTTCACCTGCGCTACACCGATAGAGATGGTCACCGGGAGGGGGTCTCGGTTGGACTCCACGGCGATGCGGAGTTTTTCGGCCACGATCATGGCCTTTTCGCGGCTGGTTTGGGCTAGGCAGACTACAAATTCTTCGCCGCCCCAACGGATCAAATCGTCGTCTTTGCGAAGAGTGGTTCGCATCAAATGGGCAGTCTTTTGGAGCACGGTGTCGCCCACCGCGTGCCCGTAGGTGTCATTGACATTCTTAAAGTGGTCAATGTCGATCAACATCACAAAAGACGCCGGGTCGGTCTCAGACTGGCGCTCCATGCGCCGTTCGATACCGGGCATGGCGTGCCGGTTCATCGCGCCAGTGAGGGAGTCGGTGAGTACCGTGGTTTTGAGCGTTTTGACTTCGGCAGAAGAACTTAGCACCGAAGAAAACAACTTGCCTAAGGCCTGAAACAGTCCCACGCCCATTTGGCCAAAGTAGTCGGGCGTGCCGGTGTAGACCACGAAAATTCCCACTTCTTTACCGTCAGGGGACGACAGCGGGACAGCGAGTGAATTCGCGATGCCGTACACCGTAGCTGCTTCTCGCCAAGGCGGGAAAGGCGAGTCCGGGGTGATGCTGAATGACTTGATCTGCTGCCCCGTGAGCACGGAGAAGGCGGGGCCATTCTCGGTTAATGGGTCTCGCAGCACTTTGAGGTTTTTGGCGTATCCGTGGGCCGCACCCGCATAGACCTGCGGGAAGACGAGCAATGAATCCGGATGACCAAACCAAGTCCACGCCAACAAAATATGCTGGCTGGACTTGCACAGGGTGTCGCAAAAAGCGGCCACCACAGACAACTCACCGCCGAACTGCACCAGATCCGCTGCGCTGGAAATGATGGTCTCCGCAATCGCGGAGCGTTCTGCCGATACGTCTAAGGTCCGGTTCATGGAAAAACCCTGCTTGCAGTTGTCTCGTTTGAGCCCACCTTACAGCATTTTTTGAATCAATGCACCTTTAAAGAGCACCGGGCCGGTCGGGCCGCCTTCACCCGGAACACCACCTTTGGGCTCCAGGCTGATGGCCAGGGTGGGGACGTCGCGCACATCGTTCTCGCCGGCAGTCAAGCGCAGTAACTTTTCTCCGCCCAACACACCCAGCGATTTCGGGCCACTGCCGGGCGGCAAGGCCCAGAGTTGCAAAGACTTGTCACCCGCTTCCTGGAAGCCGCCGACCCGTTGCAGCGTCAATTTTTTGCTTTTCGGGTCAAAGGTCACCAGCATCGACGCGGCAGCCTGGTTGTCCGCCAAGACCGCCACGTATTCGATCTGCGGAGTCGCTTGCAGCTGGGTTTGCAGTTTGGCAATCTCGCTGCCCATGTCCTGGCGCAGGTTGACGCCTACTGCAATGGCCGCCACCGTGGCAAACGCGCTGGCCGCGCTGATGCCACGCCACACGGTAAGACTGCGCAGCCAGCCTGTGAACAGCTCCGGTTTGTTGCTGGCGTCAGCACTTGCCGCCGCGGTGCGACGGGCATAGAGCTGGGCTTGCTCGCGGTCGGCCTTGACGAGGTTGTCAATGCGCGTCCAGACAGCGGAGTCGGGTTGCACGCTGGGTTGCAATTCGTTGATGCTGGCAAAGCGGCTTTGCCAAATCAGTGCCGCAGCGCGCACCGGCGCTTGTTCGCGGGCCATGGCCTCAAAGCGGCGGCGCGCACCGCCGCGCAAGGTGCCTAAGGCGTAGCTGGAGGCCAGTCGCTCCAGCAGTTCAGGGTGTTGATGAATTTTCATGGGGTGCCTTCAGGCAAAACGGGCCATGCACGCGCGGAGCTGGTCGAGCCCGCGGCGTATCCATGTTTTAACGGTTCCCAGCGGCAATTGCAGCTGGGTGGCAAGCTCGGAGTGGCTCATATCGCGGATGTAGGCGAGGTTGACCACTTCCCGTTGCTTGTTCTCGAGGCGACTCAGGCACTGATTCAATGCCCACGCCTGCTCGCTGGCGAGTGCGGTGTCCATGGGGGTGGGGCCTTCACCGTCGAGGGTGTCGGCCAGCACATCGTCAATTTCCTGGGTGAGGTGGGAGCGCTCCGCAGCGCGCCGGCGCAAAAAGTCCAGCGCACGGCTGCGGACGATCAGCCCCATCCAGGCCATGGGCGGGCTCAGGGTGGCTGAATACCCGGGGGCAGATTTCCAGATATTCAAGAAAGCCTCCTGCAGCACGTCTTCGGCGAATTCGCGCTGGGTGACCACGCGCAGTGCCAAGCCATAGAGCTTGCCGGCGCATTCGTCATACAGGGCCTTGAGGGCTTGGGCGTCCTGCTGGGCGATGCGTTCCAGCAGACCGATGAGCATGGTGTCGTGGTTGTCAGCATTCATTCCTCCATTGTCAGCTAGAACTCGTTGCGGTTTGTGGCACCCATGTGGATGAGCACCTGTAAACAGTACGCACTAACCCTGAGCCCGGATTCACGAAAGTTTTTTTAAAAAAGTTGAATCCGATCCATCAGGGCGGTGCGTATTCGACTCGAGAGCTAGAAATTCTGGTCTCACTGGATTGCACAACCATCAACCGAAAGGAATCCGACATGACTTCCATTATTCAAACTGTGAACGCGACTTCTATTGCATCCCGCCGTGGCTTCCTG
>DGQR01000172.1 GCA_002390825.1 Rhodoferax sp. UBA4409 | reverse complement strand
ATGTTGTTGTAGCTCAGCTCTTTGCCTTGCAGCTGCTTGGCAGTCACCAGCGAGCCGGGGGCAGGCATCAGATCGCGGTACAGCGCGGCTTGCTGGTGGCTGTTCTCACCGTAGCGCAGGTCTTGCACCTTGATGAAGCGGCCATTGCTCTGGCCGGGGAACAGGTCCAACACCGGAGCCTTGTCGCCTGCGGGCACCTCGTCGCCGATCTGGATAGCGGACAAGTAGTCGCTGATAGCGCCGTCGTACTGGCTGATGCGGTTGAACGCAGCGATAGACAGGCCCAGCTTGGTCTTGTCGCTCACCACGCCGTTGGCTTTCAGCTCGGCGATCACGGTGTCGTACTGAGCCGCGTCGGTCAGCACCGCCACGTCTTTCCAGTTCTTGGCCGCGCTGCGCACCATGGCAGGGCCGCCAATGTCGATGTTCTCAATCGCGTCTTCCAGCGTGCAACCAGCTTTGGCCACGGTGGCTTCAAACGGGTACAGGTTCACCACCAGAAAGTCGATGGTGTTGATGTTGTGCTCGGCCAGTGCGGCCATGTGGGTGGGGAAGTCGCGGCGCGCCAGCAAGCCACCGTGCACGCGGGGGTGCAGGGTCTTCACGCGGCCGTCCAGCATTTCAGGGAAGCCGGTCATCTCCGCCACTTCGGTCACAGGCAGGCCTTTGTCGGCCAGCAGTTTGGCAGTGCCCCCGGTAGACAAGAGCTTGACACCCTGAGCGTGCAGCGCCTGGGCGAGTTCAACGATGCCGGTCTTGTCGGAGACCGACAGCAATGCAGTTTTTTGTGCGTTCATAGTGCGGGAGTAAAGTAAAACCAGAAAACGTTTCACCGGGCAACCGCACCAAGGCGGATGCCGGTGGGGGGCTTATGCGAGCAGCTTGTGCTCGACCAATTTTTTGCGCAGGGTGTTGCGGTTCAGGCCCAGCCATTGCGCTGCTTTGGATTGGTTGTGGTCTGCCTGCGCCATCACCACCTCCAACAAAGGCTTTTCTACCGCGCGCACCAACATGTCATACATGCCGGCGGGCTCTGTGCCGTCGAGGTCTGCAAAGTAAAGCTCCAGGCTTGCGCGCACGCAATCATCCAAATTCGTGCCGCTCATACTGCCAATTCCGTCATGTCATGTCCCCTTGCCTGACCGTTCGCAGATCCCCTTGCTGGGATGCGATCCATTTTTTCGTTCAACGTGTCCAAATACGCTTCGACCGCCGCCACCTGGGAGGCGCTGTCTTCCAGCAGATTCATACCCTGGCGGAAATCCTCGCCGCCGGGTAAATCCTGCAAATACCATCCGATGTGCTTGCGGGCCGAGCGCACACCGATAAATTCGTCATAGAGGCTGTAGTGATCGTAGAGGTGCTCGACCAACAGCTTTCTCACCTCGCTCACCAGGGGCGGTGCAAGGTGTGTGCCAGTGGCCAGAAAGTGCGCTACTTCCCGAAATATCCACGGGTAACCTTGGGCGGCGCGGCCGATCATGATGGCGTCTGCGCCGGTCGCGGCCAGCACCTCACGCGCTTTCTCAGGGGTGGTGATGTCGCCATTGGCCACCACCGGAATGCGCAAGGCCGCTTTCACCGCCGCAATCGTGTCGTACTCAGCCTGCCCCTGATAGCCCTGCTCCCGGGTGCGGCCGTGCACCGTCACCATTTGCACGCCCACGGCCTCGGCCGCGCGGGCGAGCACCACCGCGTTCTTCTCTGCCTGGCACCAACCGGTGCGCATTTTCAGGGTCACGGGCACATTGCGGGGGGCGCAGGCGTTGACCACGGCCTCCACGATTTCGATAGCGAGCTGCTCATCCTGCATCAGGGCGGAGCCGGCCCATTTGTTGCACACCTTTTTGGCGGGGCAACCCATGTTGATATCGATGATCTGGGCGCCACGGTCGATGTTGTAGACCGCGGCTTCCGCCATCATCTGCGCATCGGTACCAGCAATCTGCACGGCAATCGGACCAGGCTCCCCATCGTGGTTGGCCCGGCGCGAGGTCTTGAGGCTCTTCCACAAGTCCTTGCGGGAGGTCACCATTTCGCTGACTGCATACCCTGCGCCGAGCTTTTTGCAAAGTTGGCGGAAGGGCCGGTCCGTCACCCCCGCCATGGGGGCAACAAAGAGGTGATTCGCCAAAGCGAATGGGCCGATTTGCATGGGTGTGAGGAAAGCTGGGGGCGTTAGAAAGCGTGAAGGCCCGCATTTCAGCGGGCCCGGCCTGCATTCTAACTGCTCAAAATTTCAGCAATTGAAATGCGCAGGCACTTCACCGGCTGCCGTGCTCTGCTCCCTATACTGAGCCGCTATGGATGCTTGGTTTCATTCTTTGTTGCAATGGCTTTCGCTCCCCGAATTCGGGCTGAGCACGGTGTTTGCGGTCTCGCTGATGTCTGCCACCTTGTTGCCGATGGGGTCAGAGCCGGTTGTCTTCGGGCTCGTGCAGTTGCAGCCGGATTGGTTCTGGCGGGTTATTGCAGTGGCCACTGCCGGCAACACCCTGGGCGGAGCCATCACCTGGTGGATGGGCCACGCGGCCAGCCATCTCGCAAACCGGTATGGCCGATCCGCCAGTCATGTGCGGGCGCTTGCCTGGCTCACACGCCTCGGGCCCAAGGCCTGCTTGCTGTCGTGGCTGCCGGTCGTCGGCGATCCTTTATGTGCGGTTGCCGGCTGGCTACGCCTTCCGTTTTGGCCGTGCGTGATTTACATGGCGATCGGCAAGTGCCTGCGCTACATCACCATGACGGCGGCACTTACCGGGCTGGTGCGGCTGTGGTGAGTTGCGAGCGCAGTGCCAAGCGGCTGGCGAGGTCCATGAAGCCGGCGTCTGAGACATCGTCGGTACTCAAGAGAAAGTCCCGCGCCTCACCGGATTGGAGCTGGCGCATGGAGCGGTCGTAGTACCGGTCATAGTGCTTGACCAAGAGGTCCTCCACCAACTCCGCATAGTGCGATGCTGCCACCCACTCTTTCCACTGGTCCACCTGGGCCCTGCCACAGGTCGCGACCAAACGGTCCAGCTGATCCAGAAGCGTGTCACTGTGCAGAAAGTAGGCATAGTCCTGCAACAAAAACTGCACCCTGAGCCCCACCGGTACATCCAGCCCCCACCACTGGCCTTGCTGGATGCCTTGGTAAATCGAATCCGGCAATCGCAGCAAACCGATGCGCTTGCTTTCCGCCTCGACATACACCGGTAGCTCCGGGTCAAAGCTTGAGAGGGTATGGAGTATCTGCGTCTCGAACATTTTCTGAGACGGCTGGGCCTGGCCTGGCAAGCCACCCAGTACCGAGCCCTTGTGGGCCGCCAGCGCCTCCAGGTTCAGCACCTGGTGACCTTGCGCCTGCAAGGCTTCGAGCACCTTGGTTTTACCCGAGCCGGTCGGGCCCGCCAGCACCTGGAAGCGGAATTGCGCAGGCACCCGCACCAACTCTTCGAGCACATGGTGGCGCCAGGACTTGTAGCCCCCAGACAAGCGCCGCGCAGTCCAACCGACCTCGTTCAGGATGTGGGTGAAAGAGCCGCTGCGCTGGCCACCACGCCAGCAATACAACAGCGGCCGCCACGACTTGGGGTGCGCGGCAAACAAGCTGTCGATGTGCGTCGCCACATTGCGCGCGACCAAGACGGCCCCGACCTTGCGCGCCTCGAACGGGGAAACCTGCTTGTACATGGTGCCGACGCGGATGCGCTCCTCGTCATTCAGCACCGGGCAATTGATGGCGCCGGGAATATGGTCCAACGCGTATTCGCCGGGCGAACGCGCGTCGATCACTGCATCAAAAGTGGACAACTGCTCGATGTCAGCAAACGTGTGATTCACAGAAGTCACGGGCATCCCCTCATTAACGGACCCATTTAACGGACCAACACCAACACCGTGCCCAGCACCGTGAGACCGGCGCCCCACCAAGCGCCCTGCGCGGGCGAGCGGCCCAGGTGCCACCATAACAAGGGCAGCACCAACACCGGCGACACGGATGACAAGATGCCCACCATGCCGACATTGCCACGCTGCAGCGCCAGCAGGATGAGGCTCATCCCCAAGCCCATGCCAATCATGCCGCTCAACGCAACTTTGCCCAACACGGCCAAAGACAAGGGGTTTTGGGTGCGAGCCACCGAAGCGCCCGCCCACAAAAGCACCAAGTGGGCGGCACAAGTAGCCCCCACCCGCAGCACCGTGGCCGCGACAGGGTCCACGCCCGAGGCCATCACCGGCTTGGCGATCAAAGAACCGGTTGCCTGGCACAAGGCGGCCAGCAGGCCCAGCGCGATCCCCGAGGGAATATGCCCGCGAAGCTGCTCCAAGGCATGCGACTCGTCTTTGCGGCTGCCCAAAGCAATCGCCGTCATGACGCCGCCCACCACCAAAGCGCCGCCCATCATGGCCTGAGGCCCCATGCGCTCATCCAGCACCACAAACCCCAGTAGTGCGCTGAACAAGGCGTGCGTGGCAAACAGCACTCCGGTGCGCCGCGGGCCTAGCCGGTTCATGGAGGCAAACAAGGCGGTATCGCCAATGAAGATGCCGATCAATCCACTGAGAATCAAAACCCAGGCTTGCTCGGCATGGATGCTGTGCCAGGCCCCATTGAGCAGGACCACGGGCGCCAGCATTACAAACACCAGCCCCATGCGCCAACGGGTAAATGCAAACGCGCCGAGATGGCGCGCTTGGGGGGCTGAAATCAGCCCGGTCACCGCCCAGCAAGCCGCAGCGCCCAGGGCCAACCAATCAAAAGACAGCGTCACGCTGCCGCCGCGGCACGTGCCATCAAGAACTGAACAGGAAGTTCATCACGTCGCCATCTTTGACCACGTATTCCTTGCCTTCGGCGCGCATCTTGCCCGCGTCTTTGGCACCCTGCTCGCCCTTGTGGCTGATGAAGTCATCAAAGGCAATAGTCTGGGCGCGGATGTAACCCTTTTCAAAATCCGTGTGGATCACGCCAGCCGCTTGGGGGCCGGTGTCGCCCACATGGATAGTCCAGGCGCGCACCTCTTTCACCCCAGCGGTGAAGTAGGTTTGCAAGCCCAACAGGCTGTAGGCAGAGCGAATCAGGCGGTTCAAACCGGGTTCGGTTTGGCCGAGTTCCTGCAGAAACTCCAGCCGGTCCGCATCGTCCATCTCGGAGAGTTCAGCTTCCATCTTGGCGCAAATGGCCACCACAGGCGCGCCCTGGGCCGTAGCAAACGCGGTCAAGCGGTCGAGCAAAGGGTTGTTTTCGAAACCGTCTTCCGACACGTTGGCCACGAACATCGCGGGCTTGGCGGTGATCAGGAAAAACTGCTTGAGCAAAGGCAACTCTTCTTTGCTGAAGTCCAGGGTACGCACCGGCTTGGCTTCGTTCAGCGCCGCCTGGCACTTCTCCAGAATCGCCACCAGCTTGATCGACTCCTTGTCGCCGGAACGGGCCAGCTTGGTCACACGGTGCAGGGCTTTTTCCACCGCGCCCAAATCCGCAAGGCACAACTCGGTCTGGATGACCTCGATATCGGCAATCGGATCGACCTTGCCGGCCACGTGGATCACGTTGTCGTCTTCAAAGCAGCGCACCACGTTGATGGTGGCGTCTGTTTCGCGGATGTGTGCCAAGAACTTGTTACCCAAGCCCTCGCCAGTGCTTGCACCCGCCACCAGACCCGCAATATCCACAAACTCCACGATGGCCGGAACAATGCGCTCGGGGGTGATGATGTCAGCGAGCTGCTGCAGACGCGGATCAGGCACCTCAACCACGCCCACATTGGGCTCGATCGTGCAAAACGGGTAGTTTTCTGCAGCAATGCCCGCCTTGGTCAGCGCATTAAAAAGGGTACTTTTGCCCACGTTGGGCAGGCCTACAATGCCACACTTCAAACTCATAAAAAACCTCTAAAAACTGGGTGACAAGTGTATGCCATACCTGTTCCTGCGCCTGTTGGTGGCGCTGGCACTTTGGGCGGGAGCGGGTTGGGCGCATGGATTTGTCGCCGAAGCCCGCGCTGCCAGTCCGCTTTTATTGACAAACAACAGCGAGCCGTGGCCCCTGCAAGACCGCTCTATGCAGTGGCTGGAACCGGGCCGCAACGCGACAGCGGCCCAAGCCTGGGCCGCGCCGTTTGAAGCCGCCCACATGGAGCACGCAGCGCCCCTCAACGCCAACAACACCCTTTGGATCAAGCTCACGCTGGTTCGTGCGACCGGCAGCACCGGCCGGTGGACGCTGAACATTCCCCAGCCTTACCTTGACCATGTGGTGCTCTTTGAGCGGCAAGACGGCGCTTGGTACCCCCAAACAGCAGGCGACAAGCACGCCCAGCGACACTGGAACGTGCGCGGCCTGTACCCCGAATTTGAGCTGTACTTGCCGCCCGGACAGCCTACCGAGGTGTTGCTGCAGATTCGCAACTTCAAGCCGCTCGCCATCCCTTTGCGCATGGTCCCGGCCAACCTGCGCGAGGGCCAGCGCCTGGCAGAGGGCATTGGACTCGGCGTCATGTTCGGGCTGATCCTCACCCTGGCGGCCGTGTCGCTGATGCGCTATGCAGAGTTCCGCAATGTGTCGGACCTGGGCGCCGCTCTTTACAGCGTGATGATTGCGCTCACGCTGGCGCAATTCAACGGCATCCTCAACTCGCTGATCTGGCCCGGCGCCCCCTTGTGGGCAGACTACGCCAGCAGTGTGCTGCCGTCACTGGCTATAGGGGTCGCTCTGCTCTATGTGCGGCACCTGTATGCGCTCTCCACCCACTACCCGTGGTTTGACAAGTTGCTCGGCGTGCTGGGTGTTGCCGCACTGGCCTCGGTCGCCTGCTACCTGTTCCTGGACCGCACCCTGGCGGATACGGTCTCGGGCATCGTGATTCTGCTGGGCACCGCTTGCAGCCTGCTGGCCACGGCGGTGAACTGGAGGGCGGGCTCCCCCTTGGGGGCTTGGCTGCTGTGGACCTACACCCCCAAATTCGCCCTGGTGATCTGGATGACGCTGGAGGCCGGCGGCAGCCTGCCCGCATTCTGGCCGCTGCGCTATTTGCTCACACTTACCGTGGCGGCGTCGGTGCCTGCCTTGGTGTATGCCTTGGGGCGCGCCACCCATGACCGCAAAGAAGTCGTAGCCCGGGCAGAACACCTCCCGACCCAAGACGCATTGACCGGCCTGCTCACTGCAGATGCCTTCCAAACCCACCTCACAGAGGCCTATGAACGCGCCGTCACCCACCGCGAGCCCTTGGCCCTGGTTTTGGTGAACATTGCGAACCTAGATCACATCCGCCACAAGATGGGTGATCCCGCAGCGGAGCAATGCCTCTTGCGCGCCGTGATCAAACTGCACCGGGTTCTCCGGGATGTGGACCCGGCGGCACGGGTGGGCAGCGCGCGGTTTGCCCTGCTGCTGGAGGGTGTCGGTTCGCGGCAGGTGCTGACCGAGCGGCTGGTCAAACTGGTGGCCTCGGGGCTGATTCCCTTACAGGGCATGCCCACCGAGGTCACGCTGCAGTTCCAAGCTGCGTGCGTGCTGCTGCACGAAAACCCGGTCGAACCTGCACAAGCCCTTAACGAGTTGGCGGGCGTGCTGGCCGGCATCTCACCGCGAACCCGCAGGCCGATCCGTTTTCTGGAGCCGGTACCCACCCAACTGGCCAGCTTGCACTCCTCGCTGTCGAGCTGATCGCGGACCGGGCGTTCGCCGTGGCCAGCGTGACTTACGGGGCAGCGGCTCCATCAAACTGGTACGACGCAGCAACCGTCTGCCCCACCCGCAGCACCTGGCCTGCGCCGGCCTGCACGATGGCATTCATCCCGAAGGTGATCGCGCCGTTCAAGCGAGCGTCCCGGCGGTAGCTTTGAAGGGCATCCCCCACGCCGGGGTGGCTCTCGGCCGTGTCGGGGTCAATATTGGGTATCGGGCAGCGGGCGCACGGCTTCACCAAGGCGAGTTGCGCGGAGGTGGCGCCGCCCTCCTCGGCCATGACCTGCAAGACCGCCATGTGGTCTTCATCATGTGCCTCCATTCCGCCCAACACCACATTGGGCCGGAAACGGCGCATGCCGACTGACGGCAAACCCGCAGCCGCCAACCGGCTGTTGAGCGGCGCCATGGAAGCTTCGGTCGTGACCAGCACCGGGTACCCGTCGGCAAATTGGGTGTGCCCCTGCGCACCGCCGGTCCGGCGGGGGCTGCACGCCCGCCGACCCTCGGGCGCAAAGCGCACCAGGCGCACTCCTTCGCAACCCAGCGCTTGCTGCAACCACAGAGCAGCAGCATCCCCCATATCGAGGGCATCCACGGTGTCGTCCCAGACTTGAACCCGAGTTTGGGGCCCCTGCGCGTCGAGCGCTACCTCCAGCGGGCTCAGGCCGGAGCACTGCAACTCCAGTGCCTGTGCCAGCAGCCGCGGCTGCACCAGCGCCATGCGGGGATATTCGCGCTGGCTCACAAAAAGCCCTTCCGCATCTACCACCATCCAGTGCCGGTCCCACTCCAGCCCGGTGTCCAGCAGGCGCGCATGTTCCACCGCGATACCGGCGAGTGATTTCACCGGGTAAATCATCAGTGCGGCGATGTGTCCGTGAATATCGGCTTCAAAGTGTGGGGTCATGGGGGTTTCCTGGTGCATAGAGCCTGCATTGTGCACAGCCCTCCTACAATGACCGAATGGCCCAAACCTATGACATTTGTATCCGTGGCGCCGGCATCGTGGGGCGCACCCTGGCGCTGCACTTGGCGGCCAAACGCCTGAAAGTGGCGCTGGTCGAGGCGCCCCCCCAGCCCCCGTCTAGCCCGGATGTGCGGGCATACGCCCTGAACGCACGCTCGCGCCAACTGCTCGAAGCCATCCGTTGCTGGCCGGCCGACGCCCATGCCACTCCGGTGTTGCACATGGCGGTCGTGGCCGATGCGGACGCCCAGGTCCACTTTGATGCGATACCGCAGGGCGTGGACGCCCTGAACTGGATTGTGGACGTGCCCGTGCTCGAGCAACAGCTCGCCCAGGCCGTGCAGTTCCAACCCCTCATTTCTGTGGTCGACACACCGCAAACCGCGACCCTGACCGTCGTGTGCGAGGGGCGCGCCAGCACCACCCGCGACGAGTTCGGCGTGGAGTTCGAAACACATCGCTACGCCCAGACCGCCGTCGCTGCCAGGGTGGAGAGCTCGCTGCCCCACCAACAAACTGCCCGGCAGTGGTTTAGCGAAGGTGAAGTGACCGCACTGTTGCCGATGCAAGGGCCGGAGGGGAACTTTCATGCCCTGGTGTGGTCAGTGTCCCCAGAGCGCGCACAAGCCCTGATGCAACACACCGACCTGGAATTCACCAACGCCCTGCAAACGGCCACCCGCATGGCGGTGGGTACCCTGCGCCTGGCCAGCTCCCGCGCGAGCTGGACCTTGCAGCATGCCGTCGCCACCCGCTGGACAGGTACAACTACCCTGGACGGCCAGCGGCGCGCTTGGGTATTGGCTGGTGACGCGGCCCACAACGTGCACCCACTGGCGGGCCAGGGCCTGAACCTGGGCTTGGGTGATGTGGCCGAACTGGTGCAGGTGCTCGATACCCGTGGCTACTGGCGCCCTGTAGACGATATGCGCTTGCTGCGCCGCTACGAGCGGGCCCGCAAGGCGGCCTTCGCCGTGGTGGGTGGCAGTGGCAACTCCCTGCAACAGCTATTTGCCCACCCCCACGCCTGGGCGGAAAACGCCCGCAACTGGGGCATGCGCGGCTTTGACAGTTGCGCCCCGCTCAAACACTGGGTAGCCCGGCAGGCCATGGGCCTGTGAGCGCCCTGGTTCGCCCCGTCTTTTTACTTTTTCCGGAAATTTTGTTTATGCACTTCCCCCGTTTGTTTGCCACCGTGGGCCTGGCGCTCGCCGCCTTTGCCACGGGTGCCTTCGCCCAGGAGGCCGCCATCCGCGAGGCCATTGCCAAACGGGTGCCTCAGCTGAAGTCCATTGACGAAGTGCGCCCGGCCGGCATCCCCGGCTTGTATGAGGTCCGGGCCAATGGCGTCGAAATCTATTACACCGATGCCAAGGGCAACTACCTGATCCAAGGCAACCTCTACGAGACCAAAGGACTGCGCAATTTGACCGAGGAGCGGATCAACAAGCTCACCGCCATCAAGTTCAGCAGCCTGCCCCTCAAAGACGCCTTCACCATCGTGCGGGGCAATGGCTCGCGCAAGCTGGCCGTCTTTGAGGACCCGAATTGCGGTTACTGCAAACGCTTTGAGCGCGATCTGCAAAAGATCGACAACGTGACGATCTACATGTTCCTCTACCCCATCCTCGGGCCGGACTCGACAGAAAAATCCAAGGCGATCTGGTGCAGCAGAGACAAGGTCGCGGCTTGGCAAGACTGGATGCTGCGCGACCAGCCAGCACCCGCCGCAGCAGCCATGTGCGATACATCCCCGCTCGCCCGCAACGTGGAGTTCGGCAAGACCTACCGCATCCAAGGCACGCCCACACTGCTGTTTGAAGATGGCAACCGCGTGCCCGGTGCGATTGACGCCCAGCAAATCGAAAAACACCTGAAAGACGCCAAAAGCTAAAGCCCTAGGGCACCCGGCGCGGGCCGGAGGCCCTCCACAAATTGCTCCTGAATTCATAGCTGCTCGCGCAAGCATAGCGGGCGCCAACCGGTGTTTAGGCATGAAAACTTCGTCCAAGTCGTCCAAATCCCTCGCAACTGCTGCACCCGCCTCTGCGGTGCACTACCGGATCGAAGTGCCCGATGTGCACAGCCACCTGTTCACGGTGCACATGACCGTGGCCTCGCCGGCCAGCACCCAAACCCTGCGCCTGCCGGCCTGGATTCCGGGTAGCTACCTGCTGCGCGAATTTGCCAAACACCTTCAGCAGCTGGAGTGTCGGCAAGGGGGCAAGCGCATCCCGGTGACGCAGCTGGACAAAGCCACCTGGCAAGTCAGCTGCCGCGCCGGCCTGCCGTTGGAGGTGAGTTACGAGGTGTATGCCTTTGACGCCTCGGTGCGCACCGCCTGGCTGGATGCGCAGCGCGGCTTTTTCAACGGCACCAGCCTGTGCCTGCAGGTGCCCGAAGCGGCGGCAGAGCCTCACACCCTGGACATCGCGCCGGTTGCCGGCACTACGGGCTGGCAGCTGGCCACCGGCCTGCCAGCGGTCACCGTCGACAAGGCGGGCTTTGGCCTGTACCGCGCCCCGGACTACGACACCTTGGTCGACTGCCCGGTGGAAATGGGGCCGTTCTGGAGCGGCAGTTTTGAGGTGTTCGGCATTCCCCACCGCTTTGTGGTGGCCGGCGCACCGCCCAGCTTTGACGGCGAGTTGCTACTGGCCGACACCCGCGCCATTTGCGAGGCGGAAATGCGCTTTTGGCACGGCAGCGACCTTGAACAATATCAAAAAGATAGCAACCCCCGCAATAAAGACGAGAGACCAAGCCCGATTCCGTTCAAAAGCTACGTCTTCATGCTGGCCGCGGTGCACGATGGCTATGGCGGGCTGGAGCACAAAAACTCTACCGCCCTGATCTGCAACCGCAAAGACTTGCCACGCCTGCCCCGCACCACGCTGGCCCCCACCACCCACAAGCAGCCCGAGGGCTACACCACGCTGCTTGGGCTGATCAGCCACGAGTACTTCCACACCTGGAACGTCAAACGCCTGCGCCCGGCCGAACTCGCCACCTATGACTACACCCAAGAAAACTACACCGAACTGCTGTGGTTTTTTGAAGGCTTCACCAGCTACTACGACGACTTGCTGCTGCGCCGTGCCAAACGCATCGACAACGCCGCTTACCTGAAGCTCTTGAGCAAGACCATCAACCAGGTCCAGCAAACCCCGGGGCGGCTGGTGCAAAGCGTGGCGCAAAGCAGTTTTGACGCGTGGGTGAAGTACTACCGCCAAGACGAAAACACCGCCAACGCCACGGTGAGCTACTACACCAAGGGTTCACTGGTGGGCCTGTGCCTGGACCTGACCCTGCGCGCAGAAGGCAAGACCCACCTCGATGCCGTCATGCGCGGCCTGTGGGCGCGCTGCGCCGGCGGCCCCATGACCGAGGCAGACCTGCTGGCCGTGTTGCAAGACCTTGGCGGCCGCTCGTTTGCCAAAGACCTGGCCCGCTGGGTACACAGCACCAAAGAGCTGCCTGTGCACGAACTGCTGGAGCAACACGGTGTGCAAGTCAACCGCGAGCCAGACCAGGCCGCCCAGCAACTCGGGCTGCGGGTCAAAGAAAGCGGCGGGCTGTTCATTCAGCAGGTGCTGCGGGGCGGAGCCGCAGAAAAAGCCGGCTTTGCGGCGGGTGACGAGTGGTTGGCCGTGCAGACCGAGGGCATGCCATGGCGCATGCAGGCCTTGGATGACCTGATGCTCTATGCCGGCAAGGCCAAGAAAGTGACCGCTTTCGTTTCGCGCGACAAGCGCTTGATGCAGCTGACCCTTACCCTGCCGGCCCCCACACAGGCGGTGCGCCTGTCGGTGCGCGATGCGGCAACAGCCAACCGCTGGTTGGACGGCGTGTAAATCGCAGCTCGCGTCAGCGCGGCGCAAATTCGCTTGGCTATAGTGCGCCCAGCCCCCTCATTTCGACACAAAACAGGAGACCACTGAATGAGCTACGAATGCATCACCACCCGCGTGGAAGGCGACAAGGTTGCCATCATCACCCTGAACCGCCCCAAGCAGCTCAACGCCCTCAACGACCAGCTGATGGACGAGCTGGGCGCAGCCCTCAAGGGTTTTGACGCCGACCCCGCCATCGGCTGTATGGTGATCACTGGCAGCGAAAAAGCGTTTGCTGCGGGCGCCGACATCACCGCCATGGCCAAGTTCAGCTTTGCCGATGCCTACAAAGGCGACTTCATTACCCGTAACTGGGAGACTATCCGCACGATCCGCAAACCGGTCATCGCCGCCGTGAGCGGCTTTGCGCTGGGTGGCGGTTGCGAGCTGGCCATGATGTGCGACTTCATCAT
>DGQR01000019.1 GCA_002390825.1 Rhodoferax sp. UBA4409 | reverse complement strand
GAACCCGCATGCGGGCGAGGGCGGGCTGTTTGGGCAAGAGGAGATCGAGACCATCGCACCGGCGATTGCGGCAGTCAGTTCTGAGGGGGCGGATGTCTACGGCCCTATTGCACCCGATACTGTTTTTATGCGCGCCAGGAATACCGAAAACCACCCCGGCGAATTTGACGTGGTGGTGGCGATGTACCACGACCAAGGGCTTATCCCTGTCAAATACTTGGGAGTGGAGCAGGGTGTAAACGTAACCCTTGGCTTGCCATTGGTGCGCACCAGCCCGGATCATGGCACGGCTTTTGACATTGCGGGCCGCGGTGTCGCAGACTATCGAAGCCTGTTGGAGGCGGTTGATACTGCGAAGCGCCTCGCAAAAATCAACTAAATAAGCACCTAGCCCTTGTGCGTAAAGCAGGATTTGCTATTCAAAATGTAGCAAATCCTGCAGTCAAATTTACTTCTTCAGGCTGTCGCGGATTTCACGCAACAACAACACGTCTTCCGAAGTAACCACGGGCGCAGGTGCCGCAGCCGGGGTTTCTTTCTTCAAGCGGTTGATTTGTTTGATCATCAGGAAAATGATGAAAGCCAAGATCGCAAAGTTCACTGCGACGGTGATGAAGTTGCCATAAGCAAACACCGGCACGCCCGCTTTTTTGAGTGCATCCAGAGTGGTGCCGGTGCCAGGAGGAATGCTTCCCAAGACTACAAAGAGGTTGGAGAAATCAAGTTTACCAACGACTGCGCCGATCAAAGGCATGATCAAGTCGCCCACTACTGAGTCGACAATTTTGCCGAATGCGCCACCAATAATCACACCGACTGCCAAGTCGACCACATTACCTTTGACGGCGAATTCTTTGAATTCTTGCAACATGCCCATGGGATAACTCTCCTTAATTGATAAAAGCGCTAGTATCCCCTAAATCACAAGGGCATTGCGAAGGTGACTTGCGCAAGTCCCTGTTCATTGAATAACCCTACATCCGTCAGCTACAATTCTCGTCTAATCTACTAGCGACGTTCGTTGAGGATTCTCATGAGTGAAACACTTGTCGACAGCAAAAAGATCGACGCCAGCAAGCGGACTTGGCTGATTGCCTCCGGTTGTGCTGGTGCGGTAGGTGGTGTTGCAACCGCCATTCCCTTTGTGAGTACCTTTCAGCCGTCTGAGCGCGCGAAGGCTGCAGGGGCAGCCGTTGAGGTAGACATCGCTGAACTCAAACCCGGTGAGAAGGTCACTGTTGAATGGCGCGGCAAGCCTGTGTGGATTGTTCGACGTACACCAGAGCAGGTAGCCGCTTTGGCGGGTATCGATAGCCAACTGGCAGATCCCAAGTCAGAGCGCAAGCCTGACGAGCTGACCCCGGAATACGCCCGCAATGAAGCGCGCTCCATCAAGCCGGAGTTCTTTGTGGCAGTGGGTATTTGTTCCCACCTTGGTTGCTCTCCCTCTGACAAATTCCAGACCGGCGCTCAGCCTTCGCTTCCTGACGATTGGAAGGGCGGCTTCTTGTGCCCATGCCATGGTTCGACATTCGATATGGCCGGCCGGGTCTTCAAGAACAAACCGGCGCCTGACAACCTTGAAGTCCCCCCCCACATGTTCCTGTCCGACAGCAAGCTGCTTATCGGCGAAGACAAAAAAGCCTGAGGAATAAGACATGGCCCGAGCATTCAAGGACATTTCGCCTAACGCCTCTTCCGGGGAAAAGGTAACCAATTGGTTCGAGAACCGTTTTCCTACGGCTTTTGATGCCTACAAAGTTCACATGTCGGAGTACTACGCTCCGAAGAACTTTAACTTCTGGTACATCTTCGGGTCGTTGGCTTTGCTGGTGTTGGTGATTCAAATCGTCACCGGGATTTTTCTGGTCATGCACTACAAGCCCGACGCCAATTTGGCGTTTGCCTCTGTGGAGTACATCATGCGCGATGTGCCTTGGGGCTGGCTGATCCGCTACATGCACTCGACTGGTGCTTCTGCATTCTTTGTCGTTGTGTACCTGCATATGTTCCGCGGCTTGATCTACGGTAGCTACCGTAAGCCTCGCGAGTTGGTGTGGATTTTTGGTTGTGCGATTTTCTTGTGCCTGATGGCCGAAGCCTTCATGGGCTATCTGCTGCCTTGGGGTCAAATGTCTTACTGGGGTGCACAAGTTATTGTGAACTTGTTCGCCGCGGTCCCCTTGGTCGGGCCTGACCTCGCGCTGCTGATTCGCGGAGATTTTGTGGTGGGTGATGCCACGTTGAACCGATTCTTCAGCTTCCACGTGATTGCTGTCCCATTGGTGTTGTTGGGCTTGGTGGTTGCGCACTTGCTTGCGTTGCACGATGTGGGCTCTAACAACCCAGACGGCGTCGAAATCAAAGGGCCCAACGCCCCGCGCGATGCCCAAGGTCACCCCTTGGACGGAGTTCCGTTCCATCCTTACTACACCGTGCACGACATCTTTGCGGTGAGCATGTTCTTGATGGTGTTCACTGCCATCATTTTCTTCGCACCAGAGTTCGGTGGATATTTCTTGGAGTACAACAACTTCATTCCCGCTGATCCGCTAAAGACTCCAGCCCACATTGCTCCAGTCTGGTATTTCACGCCTTTCTATTCCATGTTGCGGGCTATCACTAGCGAGATGATGTACGCGCTGATCGCCTGTGTGATTGGTGCAGCTGCCTTCGGTGTGATCAAGGCGAAGTTGCCCAATATTTTCAAGGCTGCCATCGTGGGTGCTGCAGTGCTCGTGTCTGTAGCCATGCTGTCGATCGACGCTAAGTTCTGGGGCGTAGTGGTCATGGGTGGCGCGGTTGTGATCTTGTTCTTCTTGCCGTGGCTGGATAACAGCCCTGTGAAGTCCATTCGCTACCGTCCGGATTGGCACAAGTATCTGTATGGTATTTTTGTGATCAATTTTGTGATCTTGGCTTACCTTGGCGTGCAGCCCCCTTCTCCGATTGGCGAGCGTGTTTCCCAAGTAGGTACCTTGTTTTACTTCGGCTTTTTCTTGCTGATGCCATGGTGGAGCACTGTGGGTGAAAGCAAGCCTGTGCCAGCCCGTGTGACATTTGCAGCCCACTGAGTGCTGGAGATTAAAGTATGAAAAAAATCATTTTCGGCTTGGCTCTTGTTTTGAGTTTGGTGGGCGGAGCCAACGCTGCGTCCGGAGGCATTGCCTGGGACAAGGCGCCATCTAAAACCAACGATTTGGTCTCTTTGCAGAATGGCGCAAAAGTCTTCGTCAATTACTGTCTGAATTGCCATTCGGCAGCGTTCATGCGGTTTAATCGTCTCAAAGATATTGGTCTGACGGATCAGCAGATCAAAGACAACCTGCTTTTTACGACCGACAAAGTAGGTGAGACCATGAAGGCCGCCATTGATCCGCGGCAGGCTAAAGAGTGGTTTGGTGCAAACCCGCCTGATTTGACCGTGATTGCACGGTCACGTGCAGGCGCAGGTGGTTCAGGTGCTGACTACCTTTACACTTATATGCGGACCTACTACGCTGATGACACCAAGGCCACGGGATGGAACAACTTGGCGTTCCCGAACGTTGGAATGCCTCACGTGTTGTGGGAGCTTCAGGGTAAGCGCGTTCCCATCTTTGAGACGGTTGTAAACCACGGGCATGAAGAAAAAGTCTTCAAGGGCTGGCAGCAAGTAACGCCAGGTACTATGTCTCCTGCTCAATACGATCAGACGGTTGGTGACTTGGTCAACTACCTTCAGTGGATGGGCGAGCCCGCTCAAAACACCCGCGTTCGTGTGGGCGTTTGGGTATTGCTTTTCCTTGCGGTCTTAACCTTGTTTGCGTGGCGTTTGAATGCTGCCTTCTGGAAAGACGTGAAATAGAGTTTTCCACTGTCCTGCTCCCGGTGAGGGTGGCTAGTGACAGATTCAGAGTGGGCCCGCTGACGCGTCCCACTCTTTTTGCATTTTTTAGGAGTCTTTCGCCATGATGGTGCTGTATTCAGGAACAACCTGCCCCTTTTCCCATCGGTGTCGTTTCGTATTGTTCGAGAAGGGCATGGATTTCGAGATTCGCGACGTAGATCTCTACAACAAGCCTGAAGACATCAGCGTGATGAATCCTTACGGTCAAGTGCCAATCCTCGTCGAGCGGGACCTGATTTTGTATGAGTCGAACATCATCAACGAGTATATCGATGAGCGTTTTCCGCATCCACAGTTGATGCCCGGAGACCCCGTGGATCGAGCACGCGTACGCCTGTTCCTTTTGAATTTTGAGAAGGAATTGTTTGTGCACGTAAATACCTTGGAAGCGCGTGCGACCAAAGGCAATGAAAAGGCCTTGGAGAAGGCTCGTGCGCATATCCGCGACCGCTTGACTCAGCTCGCTCCAGTGTTTTTGAAGAACAAATACATGTTGGGTGAAAGCTTCTCGATGTTGGACGTGGCCATCGCCCCCTTGTTGTGGCGTCTGGATTACTACGGTATCGAACTCAGCAAAAATGCTGCTCCTTTGTTGAAGTACGCGGAGCGCATTTTTTCGCGCCCCGCTTACATTGAAGCATTGACCCCCTCTGAAAAGGTCATGCGTAAATAACGCAGGATGGATCTATGCTCGACTCCATGGACGCCCCTTCCACTCGCCCTTATTTGATCCGTGCCTTGTACGAATGGTGCACTGATAGCGGCTTTACGCCTTTCATCGCCGTTCAGGTGGATGATGCGGTGCGGGTCCCCATGGAGTTTGTGAAGGACGGCGAAATCGTCCTCAATGTCAGCTTCGATGCCACCAGCGCCTTAAAGCTTGGAAACGAATACATCGAATTCAAGGGCCGGTTTGGAGGTGTAGCTCGCGACATCCTAGTGCCTGTCGATCATGTTCTGGCTATTTATGCCCGTGAGAATGGCCAGGGCATGGCGTTTCCACTCTCGACGAAGACCCCCAAAGCGCAGTCACTTGACGTCGAAGGAGTCAACAAGGCACCTGGTGCGGCGTTGACAGCAGTGGATGCAGCTCAAGAGGCGGACTCAGAGCCTACTCCGCCCAAGTCGCCAACACCAGCATCGCGCCCAGCGCTCACGCGAATTAAATAGTGCTTTCTCTCGGGAAGCGCTAAATTGCTGGTGTAGAATTTAGCCCGTGCCGGTTTAGCTCAGTTGGTAGAGCAACCGCCTTGTAAGCGGTAGGTCATCAGTTCGAATCCGATAACCGGCACCATTTCTTTCTCGCTTATTTATCGTGTAAGCGACGACATTTGTACCTTGAGTCGAATTGAGGTAACCTCCCACCCCTTTGATCGTAAGTGCGCTTGCAGTGCTGGCATAAGCTGGCGTAGTTTGGCCGCTACGGCGTTATTGTCTAGCAATAAGCACCAGGTAGAGCCTTCAATCGGCCCCGGTTTGATGTTCTTCAACAATCCACCCGGAATGAGTCCCTCCAGACTTTTTAGGCGCGCGCTTGACTCCTTGGTGAGGGCTGCAAGGTGTGACAAGGTGGGCGACTCGTGGGCCGCCTGTAGTGCTGAAACAGAGCGGTGGTTTCTGATCATGTTTGCGAGATGCAATAAGGGGTTCTCTGGATGCAGGTGATTATCACGGATGCGTGGATGGCAAGGTCCCGCGCTTTTCATCTCAATGGCTTTAAATTGATCCTGGCGATACTGCTGGCGTCATTGGTGTTGATGCTGGTGTCCGCGGGGCTTTACCACTGGGTATTCATGAAGGGCGCGCGAGAAGGTTGGCCAGTGATTGGATCGCTGGTGCGCCTCGTCGCCAAAGATGAAATCGCCCAGCGCGATCGATACGTTAAAGAAAATATCGAGGTACTTGCCAAGCGCCTTGGCGAGATGCAGGCCAAGATGTTGCAGCTAGAGTCGCTCGGCGAACGAGTTTCCGGGCTCGCTGGTATCAATCCGGCTGAAATTACAGTTGCGCCAGGGCGCGGCGGAGCGCTGATCGCCGGTCGTGACCTTTCCATCGAAGAGCTTGATGCAACTCTAGCTTCTTTGGATAGCGCAGCCAGTAAAAATGCGGACGTGATGATAGTCATTGAGTCCCGTCTCTTCGAGCAAAAGATAAAGAAAATGATGGTGCCTACGCAGCAACCAGTGTTGGATGCCAGCCTGGGATCCATCTTTGGGTGGCGGATCGATCCCATCACAGGCCGTTCGGCTCTGCATACAGGGCTTGATTTTCCTGCGGGGGTCGGTACCCCAATCTACGCTGCTGCCGGCGGTATAGTGGTTACGCAGGAATACCACCCGCAATACGGAAACATGCTCGAGGTGGATCATGGCAACGACCTCATCACAAGATACGCGCACGCCTCTAAAGTCCATGTGAAAAAGGGCGATCTGATCAAGCGTGGACAGCGTATCGCAGATGTCGGTAACACCGGGCGATCTACAGGCGCACACCTCCACTTTGAAGTCTTGGTTCATGGCGTCCCTCAAGATCCGCAGAAGTTTCTGAATGCCGGAAAAGGTTTGGGCACTGAGCGGTCTGCCTCTTCCAAGGCGTCTGTTCTACAGCGCTAAAATCAGTCGCTTGACTCGATGCTGAGCGCTGGCCATTAGTCTGGCTTGACTTCCCGCAAAGAGCCTCCATTTTCTCAAGACAAACAAAGGACTGTGCAGTCCGGTGAGCCCATGGTGGGTCCGTCGGGCAGTGCTCGCATTGATGGCTATTAACTTCCTTACCAAAATTTTTGGCAGCCGCAACGATCGTTTGCTCAAGCAGTATCGGGTCGTAGTAACTCGCATCAATGCATTGGAGCCTGAGTTCGAGGCCCTTACCGACGACGGGCTCCGTGCCAAGACGCAAGAGTTCAAAGACCGTGTCGCCAAAGGCGAGACACTCGATGCCATCCTTCCGGAAGCTTTTGCGCTAGTCCGCGAAGGCTCCAAGCGCGTCATGAAAATGCGCCACTTCGATGTGCAAATGTTGGGTGGGATGGCACTGCACTACGGGAAGATTTCAGAAATGCGCACCGGTGAGGGCAAAACACTCACTGCGACATTGCCGGTGTACCTGAATGCACTGAGCGGTAAAGGTGTCCACGTTGTTACCGTCAACGATTACCTTGCCAGCCGCGACGCGCGATGGATGGGCCGCCTCTATAACTTCTTGGGACTGACCGTCGGCATTAACATGCCCCAAGCCCCGCGTGAAGATAAGCAGCAGGCCTACAACTCTGACATCACCTATGGTACCAACAACGAGTACGGTTTCGACTACCTCCGCGACAACATGGTCTACGAGGCGGGTGACCGGGTGCAACGCGGACTGAACTTTGCCATCGTGGATGAGGTCGATTCCATTTTGATCGACGAGGCCCGCACACCACTCATCATTAGTGGTCAAGCTGAAGACCACACCGAACTCTATCTCGCCATTAACAAGGCGATTCCGCGCTTGGTCAAGCAAGAGGGGGAGGCTGATCCCATCACTGGGCAAGGCATTACCAAGCCCGGCGACTTCACTCTGGATGAGAAGAGTCACCAAGTTTTCTTGACGGAACAAGGGCACGAAGTCGCCGAGTCCATATTTGCAGAGCTGGGCTTGATACCTGCGGGCTCTTCTTTGTACGACCCGGCAAACATCACGCTGATGCATCACCTGTACGCAGCGTTGCGCGCCAATCATCTTTATCACCGCGACCAGCACTACGTTGTGCAAAACGGTGAAATCGTCATTGTTGACGAGTACACCGGCCGTTTGATGACGGGTCGCCGTTGGAGCGACGGCTTGCACCAAGCGGTAGAGGCCAAAGAAGGGGTGCAGATCCAGGCGGAGAACCAGACCCTCGCATCCATTACCTTCCAGAATTATTTCCGGCTCTACAGCAAGCTGGCAGGTATGACCGGTACCGCAGACACCGAGGCCTACGAGTTTCAGGAGATCTATGGTCTCGAAACTGTAGTGATTCCTCCAAACCGCATCAGCCGCCGGGACGACCAGTTGGATCGAGTCTATAAGACAACCCGCGAAAAGTACGATGCGGCGATCAAAGACATCCGCGAATGCTATGACAGGGGCCAGCCTGTTCTGGTGGGAACCACATCGATTGAAAACTCAGAAATCATTGCTGAGCTCCTCGACAAAGAAAAGTTGCCGCACCAGGTCTTGAACGCCAAGCAGCACGCGCGTGAAGCAGACATCGTGGCGCAGGCCGGTCGTGCAAAGATGATCACCATCGCGACCAATATGGCCGGCCGCGGTACCGATATTGTTCTTGGCGGCAACATGGACAAGCTGCTGGAGGCGATTGAGGGCGATGCCTCTTTGGGCGAAGCTGCCAAGCAAGCCAAAGTCGCGGAGTTGAAGAGTCAGTGGCAAAATGACCACGAAGCTATCAAGGCGCTGGGTGGTCTGCGCATCATCGCGACCGAGCGCCACGAGTCTCGCCGGATCGACAACCAACTACGCGGTCGCTCAGGCCGCCAGGGAGACCCCGGTTCATCCCGCTTCTATCTGAGTCTTGACGATTCTTTAATGCGGATTTTTGCCGGTGACCGCGTGAAATCCATCATGGATCGCCTCAAAATGCCTGAGGGCGAAGCCATTGAAGCCGGTATTGTGACCCGTAGCATTGAGAGCGCGCAACGCAAAGTAGAAGCGCGTAATTTCGACATGCGCAAGCAGCTGTTGGAATACGACGATGTGTCCAACGATCAGCGCAAGGTCATCTACCAGCAACGCAACGCAATTTTGGATGCCACCGATCTAGAGGCTCAGATTGCGGGCCTTCGCGAAGGTGCCTTTGAAGACATGGTGCGTCAGTTCGTCCCGGCAGAGTCAGTAGAAGAGCAATGGGACATTCCATCGCTCCAGAAGATGCTGTCCGATGAATGGCAACTGAACCTGGACCTTCAGAAGCAAGTCAGCAGCGCGAGCTCCATTACCGATGAAGAAATCGTAACCACCGTTACTACGGCTGCGAACGAGGCTTTTGAGAGCAAAGTGAACCTGGTTGGCAAAGACAACTTCACCCAATTCGAGCGCATGGTGCTCTTGCAGAGTATCGATAGCCACTGGCGTGACCATCTGAGTGCCTTGGACTACCTGCGCCAAGGTATCCATCTGCGGGGTTACGCACAAAAGCAACCCAAGCAAGAATACAAGCGCGAAGCGTTTGAACTATTCGGGCAGTTGCTCGACTCCGTCAAAAATGACGTTACCAAAATCTTGATGACCGTCAAGATCCAATCCAACGAACAATTGGAGCAGGCAGCCGACGCGATTGAATCACGCGGGGAAAGCATCGCCAACGTCACCTACACCGCTTCCACAGAGACAGGTGAAGTTGAAACGACGACTGATGCCGCTACCGTAAAAGCGGCCGAGTCCGATGTCCCGCGCGTCGGTCGCAATGACCCTTGTCCTTGCGGCAGCGGCAAGAAATACAAACAGTGCCACGGCAAACTCTCTTGAAAGTCTTTGTATGCCAGTGAATCTCCCGCTGCCTGTTGCAGCCGACTTGTTGCCGGTGCCCGGTGTCCGTATCGGGGTTACCGAGGCAGGCGTTCGCAAGCCGGGCCGAAAAGATGTGACCGTGATGCTGCTGGACCCCGGCTGTACTGTTGGCGGCGTGTTTACGACGAACCGCTTTTGCGCAGCCCCGGTACAAATCTGTCGCGAGCATCTCGCAGCCAGTGACATTCGAGCGGTCGTGATCAACACCGGCAATGCCAACGCCGGCACTGGAGCCGATGGGCTGGCGCGCGCCAAAGAAACCTGCTCCGCTCTGGCGGGCAAACTCAGCCTCAAGGCCACGCAAGTCCTGCCATTCTCCACCGGCGTGATCATGGAGCCACTCCCGGTGGACCGGATCGTGGCCGGCTTGGACGCGGCAATTTTGGATGCCCGGGAAAGCAACTGGCTCAAGGCGGCCGAGGGCATCATGACCACGGACACCCAGCCCAAAGCTTTCAGCGCAACGGCCATGGTGGACGGCTTCCCGATCACGGTCACGGGTATCAGCAAAGGTGCGGGCATGATTCGCCCGAACATGGCCACGATGTTGGGGTTTATTGCCACTGACGCCTGTATTGATGCCTCCGTCATGCCCGCTCTGGCACGCGAACTGGCCGAAGGCTCGTTCAACCGAGTAACGGTAGATGGAGATACCTCTACCAATGATTCATTATTGGTGATTGCTTCCAACAAGGCGGGCAATCCAACTGTCACTGATCTGGACGCGGCCTCTGCCGCCCCTCTAAAGCGCGCAATGCTGGAGGTTGCTCGCAAGTTGGCGCAAGCCATCGTCCGTGACGGCGAGGGCGCAACCAAGTTCATTTCCGTGCAAGTCGAGGGTGGCGGAACCGAAGCGGAATGCCGCCTCGTGGCCTATGCCATTGCGCACTCACCCTTGGTGAAAACCGCATTTTTTGCCAGCGACCCTAACCTCGGCCGTATTCTTGCTGCCGTGGGCTACGCAGGTATCCAGGATTTGGACCAGTCACTCATCGAGCTGTTCTTGGATGACGTGCACGTCGCAACCCGGGGTGGTCGAAATCCCGCCTACCGTGAGGAGGATGGTCAGCGCGTCATGAAGCAAAGCGAGATTACGGTGCGCGTCCATTTGGGGCGGGGCGCTGCCAGCCAGACGGTCTGGACCTGCGACTTCAGCCACGACTACGTCACGATCAACGCGGACTATCGCTCCTGAACGGGATTGCCTGATGTCTGATGCACTAGAGCGCTTCTTCGCGCGGGCTGAACTGTTCATGCAGCGTGTGGAGGCCTCACTTCCGCACACGTTGTCAGCGCCAGATTGGAACGCGTCGATCGCCTTCCGTTACCGTCGCCGTTCCGGTGGCCAGGGTGTCATTTCTCCGGTGCAGCATGTGGGTGCCATGTCATTGGACTCACTGCGCGAGATTGACGACCAAAAGGAAAAAGTCCAACGCAATACAGCGCAGTTTGTGCGTGGTGGCTTGGCAAACAATGTCTTGTTAACCGGTGCCCGCGGCACCGGAAAGTCATCGCTCATTCGTGCGTGCCTTCAGACCTATGCACCTTCAGGCTTGCGCCTGATCGAAGTGGACAAGGCAGACCTGATAGATCTCCAGGACATCATCGAACTGATCGCAGCAAGGCCAGAAAAATTCATTATCTTTTGTGATGATTTGAGCTTTGATGATGGCGAGCCGGGCTACAAAGCACTGAAGTCGGTGCTGGACGGTTCCGTTGCAGCCTCCACTCCGAATGTGTTGATCTATGCGACCAGTAATCGGCGCCATCTTTTGCCCGAATACATGTCCGACAACCTGAGCTACAAGCACACCGAAGATGGAGAAGTGCATCCCGGCGAAGGGGTTGAGGAGAAAATCTCCTTGTCTGAGCGCTTTGGTCTGTGGGTAAGCTTTTACCCATTCAGCCAAGACGAGTATCTATCGATCGTCAACCAGTGGTTGACCGCATTGGGTTTCGACTCAGCAGCCATTGAGGCTGCCCGCTCTGAGGCTCTCTTGTGGGCACTCGAGCGCGGAGCGCGGAGCGGCCGCGTCGCCTATCAGTTTGCACGCGATTACTCGGGACGGGCCGCATCTTGACGGCATCCAACCCATTGGTCGCTGATCCTCAAGCCCAGCGCACGGGCAGTTCAGACCGTCCTGCCGTGGACGTTGCGGTGGGCGTGTTGGTTCGTCCGGACGGCGCGTTTTTGTTGACATCCAGGCCCCAAGGCAAGCCCTATGCTGGCTATTGGGAGTTCCCCGGCGGCAAGGTCGAGGCGGGTGAAACCATTGAGCAGGCACTGCGTCGTGAGCTCACAGAAGAAATCGGTATTCACATTGGCCCCGCCTTACCTTGGCGGGTTGAAATGGTCGACTACCCACACGCGCTGGTGCGTTTGCACTTCTGCAAAGTCTTTGTGTGGAGTGGCGAGCTGGAAATGCGCGAGTCCCAGAGCTTCGCATGGCAACAGCTCCCGGTAGCTGTGGAGCCCGTTTTGCCGGGCACAATCCCGGTTCTTGACTGGTTTGCCACCGAGCGCAAGCATATGGGCGCTACTATTTCAGGAGCTACCAGCGCAGATTCTGCGCCGGTGATTGGCTGATTTACTGTAGTTTCGGGTCGCCGAATGGCGCCTCGTCGGGTGGTGCCTCGGTGGGCACTCTGAACGACTCGCTCGCCCAAGCACCCAAGTCCAAATTTTTGCAGCGCTCGCTGCAAAAAGGGCGAAACAGATTGCGCGGTCCGTAAACGCTATCGCCACCACACGCGGGACAGCGCACCAGCTTTTCCAACATTGGAGAGTCCATCGTCATTCGGCTCGGCGCCTATCAAGAGCACAAGGTCAGTTCAAAGCCCGTATCTTGCGCACTGGAGTGCAGACGGTCGTCGGCTTCGTGCCGCATAAAGCGGATAGATACCATCAGCCGGTTCCCGCTGATCTCAGGTATCACCTGGAGGGCCGGGTCCACCGCCAAGCGTAGCAACTGGAAAGTGCGACCTTGAGGCAGATTTTGCTGAAACTGCCCGGCAACCGCCATCACCTTCTGTGGGGCCCCCGAGTCGCGCAGCATCTTCAAGAGCAGGTGAATAGAGGCTGCCAAAGGCGCCAGTGTCGAGGCCCAGCGTTGCAGATCTTGCTGTCGTGCAGGCGCATCGCGGTGCTGCCATGCATAGTAGGCGGGCAAATCAAACTCGCAAGTGCCCCCCGGGATACCCACCCGGCTCCGGATACTCATCAGCCAGTCGTTCTCGGTGAGCGATTGGCCCGATTTGCCGGCCAGTGCGTTCAGTTCGGTAAAGCACTGGTCGAGTTGGTTCACAATTTTGTCGAGTGCCGCCTCGGAGATCGCTGGGTTACCCCGGTAGCCATTCAACACCTGCTTTTGCTTGTCCAGGTCCTTCAGTACATCCGACTTCAGGTCAGCGCGTGCACCCACGTCCATGACCTCAAAAATCGTGGTCAGTGCGAAGTGGTGGTCGAGGGGATCAGGTCGCCCCATCAACTCGGCCAGACGCAGAAACAGGTGCTCCAGCCGCAAATACGTGCGGATGCGTTCGTTGAAGGGGTATTCGTAAAGGATCACGCTGGTATTTCCGGTCGGCGGTCGATCATAGCCCGAAGTGTGCGCCCATTTGCCTCGTCGCCGCTTCAAGTTGCAGCAAAGACAGGTCTTCGTTAGAGATCACACAGTCGGCAGCCGCAAGCCTGGTGAGGCGTGGGGCTTGGCTGTCAATTACTGCCTGCACTTCTTGGGTTTGAAGGGCGCTTCTCTGCATGACCCTGCGTATCTGCGTCTCGGTGGAGCAGTCCACCACGAGCACCTTATCGAGCCGCTTTCGCCAATACGCAGACTCGACCAACAGGGGAATGTCCAGCACCACACATCGCGCACCACCAGTCTGAGCCTCCTGGGTGGCGGCCTCAATAGCGGCGCCGACCAGTGGGTGAATGATGGACTCCAGCAGCTTGCGGGCCTCTGTATCTTGGAACACCTTTGCCCGCATTTTTACCCGGTCCAGTGCACCCTTGGCATCGATCATGTCGGTTCCGAATGCACCTCTGATAGGGGCAATGGCGCTTCCACCCGTGGCAGTTGCCGCACGGGAAATTGCATCAGCATCCACGACTGCTGCACCACACTCCGCCAAGAAAGCGGCCACCGTGCTCTTCCCGCTGCCGATACCACCTGTGAGCCCGACCCGCATCTCGTGGGTCCTGCTTACAAGTTGGCCATCTGGCGCAAGGTGTCGGGCCCAATGATTAACGCGGCAAAGCCCGCGCCCGCCAGAAACGGCCCAAAGGGCACATAGCCCCCTTCCCGCAAACCGCTGGTGAACTTCATCGCAATACCCACGATCGCCCCGATTACGGACGCCAGCAAGATCATGGGGATCAGCACCGGCCAGCCAAACCATGCCCCCAGCGCGGCAAACAGCTTGAAGTCACCATAGCCCATGCCTTCTTTGCCAGTTGCCAACTTGAACAGCCAGTAAATCGACCACAACGACAAATACCCCGCAACCGCACCCCACAGGGCGGTACTTAAGGGCACCGCGGTCCATCCAAGGGCGGAGGCCACCAAGCCGAGCCATACCAGGGGCAGCGTGATGTCATCCGGCAGCAGGGTGGTGTCCCAGTCAATCATGGCCAGACTCACCAGCGCCGCGCAAAAGACACACCAAACCAAGGCCGTAGCAGACAAGCCCCATTGCCATGCGCAGAATCCAAAGAGTCCGCCAGTAACCAGCTCGACCAGCGGGTAGCGCACGCTGATCGGCTTTTTGCATTCAGCGCAACGGCCGCGCAAAGCCACATAACTGACGACCGGGATGTTTTCGTACCAAGCGATCAGGTGGCCGCAGTGCGGGCAGCGCGACCGTGGCACCATCAAGTTAAACGGGGCTTGTGCAGGCGGCTCTTTGCCTGCCATCTCGGCATATTCCGCAGCCCATTGTTGTTCCATCATCTTGGGCAGCCTGTGGATCACCACATTCAAGAAGCTGCCGATCAGCACCCCCAGCAAACCCAATACACCCACGTCCAACCATAGCAAACCGGTGCTCATCAAACCACTTGTCCCAACTTGAAGATCGGGAGGTACATCGACACCACAATCCCACCGATCAGTGTGCCCAGCACCACAATGATGATGGGCTCCATCAAGCTGGAGATGCCTGCCACCATGTCATCGACTTCCGCTTCAAAGAAGTCGGCCGCCTTGCCCAGCATATGGTCAATAGAGCCCGACTCTTCCCCGATGGCACACATCTGAAGCACCATTGACGGAAACAAATTCGCATTTGACATGGCTGCAGTCAGTGAGGTGCCGGTAGACACTTCCTGCTGGATCTTTTGGGTCGCATTCAGGTACACCACGTTGCCGGAGGCCCCGCCCACCGAGTCCAGAGCTTCCACTAGGGGCACCCCGGCCGCAAACATGGTGGACAGCGTACGGGTCCAACGGGCCACACAGCTCTTTTCCACCATGACACCGAAGATGGGCAGTTTCAGCATGACACGGTCCATGAAGGCCTGCACTTTCTCGTTACGGCGCCACGCCTGCATGAAAAAGTACAACCCCCCCCCAATCCCGCCGAATATCAGCCACCAGTACTCGATAAAAATCTCACTTAGGGCGATCACAAACAAGGTAGGCGCCGGCAGCTCTCCGCCGAAAGAGCTGAAGACCTGCTTGAACGACGGGATCACAAAAATCATGATCACCGAGACCACCACAAAAGCCACCACCAGAACCGCAATCGGGTACATCAGCGCAGACTTGATCTTGGATTTGATAGCCTCTGTTTTCTCCATATAGACCGCCAAGCGGTCCAGCAACTGATCCAGAATACCGGCCGACTCGCCAGCTTCAACCAAGTTGCAATACAGGTTGTCAAAGTACAGCGGATACTTGCGGAAGGCAGCACTCAGCGAGGTACCGGTTTCCACATCCGCGCGGATGTCGCTCAGCAACTTGGTCACACTCGGGTTCGGGTTACCGCGGCCGACAATGTCAAAGGCTTGCAGCAAGGGCACACCTGCCTTCATCATCGTGGCCAGCTGCCGGGTAAAGATCGCCATGTCTTTGGGCTTGATCGACTTGCCCGAGCGCATGCGCCGCTTTTTGATTTTGGTCGGCGTAACGCCTTGTCGGCGCAACATGGACTTCACCTGGTTTTCGCCCACGGCCCGCGTCTCGCCACGGACTTGCTTGCCGTTGCGGTCTTTGCCTTCCCATTCAAAAACCACGTCTTTGGTGGGCGCAGATTTTCCTGTTGCCATAGATCTCCCGGGGTTGCCCTTTTACTCGTTGGTCACAGCAAGCACTTCTTCCAACGAAGTCAGCCCTTGTTTCACTTTGTGCAAGCCGGACTGACGCAACGAGCGCACGCCCTCCAACTCTGACTGGGCGGCGATATCCATTGCACTGCCATCACGCAAAATAATGCGCTGAATCTCTTCACTGATGGGCATCACTTGGTAGATACCCACCCGGCCCTTGTATCCGTTGTTGCAAGCCGAGCAACCCACTGCCCGATAGGGCTTCCAGTTCCCATCCAGATCAGCCTGCTTGAATCCCGCGTCCAGCAGCGCCAACTCCGGCACATCGGCCGGTTGCTTGCATTGCCCGCACAACCGCCGCGCCAAGCGCTGCGCCGTGATCAAAATGACGCTGGATGCAATGTTGAACGGCTGGATGCCCATGTTCCGCATCCGCGTGAGCGTCGTCGGTGCATCGTTGGTGTGCAAGGTCGACAGCACCAAGTGGCCGGTTTGCGCCGCCTTGATCGAAATGTCCGCTGTCTCCAAGTCCCGGATTTCACCCACCATGATGATGTCCGGATCCTGCCGCAGAAACGACTTCAGCGCCGCAGCAAAGGTCAGCCCCGCCTTCTCATTCACGTTCACCTGGTTGACACCCGGCAAGTTGATTTCGGAGGGGTCTTCCGCCGTGGCAATGTTCACCCCCGGCTGGTTCAGCATATTCAGGCAGGTATACAGCGACACCGTTTTACCGGAACCCGTAGGCCCCGTGACCAGAATCATCCCGTAAGGCCGGCCAATCGCCTTGAGCAGGCGTTCTTTTTCCTCGGCCTCGTAGCCCAGCGCATCAATGCCCAGCTTGGCACTGCTCGGGTCCAGGATACGGATCACAATCTTTTCTCCAAACAGCGTCGGCAGTGTGCTGACCCGGAAGTCAATCACCCGGTCCGCGCCCACCTTGAGCTTCATACGGCCGTCTTGCGGGACCCGCTTCTCCGAAATATCCATCCGCGAGATCACCTTGATCCGTGAGGCTAGCTTGTCTTTGATCGCAATCGGTGGGCTGGCTATTTCGCGCAATTCCCCGTCAATGCGGAAGCGCACCCGGTACTGGTGCTCGTAGGGCTCAAAGTGCAAGTCCGAGGCCCGCATGCTGAACGCATCCATTAGCATTTTGTGCAGGAAACGCACCACCGGTGCATCTTCGACATCCGCGGTCGCCGCTTGGGTAGTCTCAACAGCGGACTCGGCAGCGGCTTCATCAAACTCGAAGTCGCCACCAATGATCTCTTCCATCGCCTCGGTCGCAGTGACCGTATTGGCGTCCACAATCTTGGAGAGCTTGTCGTACTCCGCAATAACCCAGTCAAAACCCATCTGGGTCGCAAACTTGATGCGCTCCGCAGCCTGCTGGTCTGAAGGGTCTGCGGTAGCAATGATCAAGCGGTTACCGCGCTTGCTCAGCACCAACACCCTGAATTCCGTGCAAATCTTTGCGTCTAGCAGGCCCTTGGGCAGGCGCTGCACATCGACAGCATCGAGGTCCAGCAGAGGTGCCGCAAAGGCTGCAGACAGGGTTTGTGCCAGATCCAACGACGATACCGCCGCCGACCCCACCAATTCCGCCATAAAACTGTTTTTGCTCAACAGCGCTTTGCGGTAGATTTCTTCAGCCGTTTGCTGGGGAAGCTTGCCGGCTAGCACCAGCGCCCTGCCAATTCCCGGCAGGGCAACAGAAGCGGGGTCGCGGGTCAATGAATCAGCGGATGCCATAAGCCGTGAAGGATAGCGCAAGCCACGCATTCGCAGGGCGCCGGAATCACCCGGTTACGAATTTTCGTCCTCCAACCGTGGCGCTTTTCACACCGGGGTGAAAGAATCCCCGGCCATGTCCTTCGCTGACAACTTGGGCGCTATAGACATGGCAGGCCATTCGATCGCCAAAGTAGGGTCATTCCAGGCAATGCATTTTTCAAAAGCAGGCGCGTAGTAGTCGGTAGTTTTGTACAAAAACTCAGCGGTTTCCGACAACACCACAAAGCCATGCGCTAGCCCCGGTGGCACCCACAGTTGCCGCTTGTTCGTGGCCGAGAGTATTTCGCCCACCCATTTCCCGTAGGTCGGAGATTCAGGCCGAATATCTACGGCCACATCAAAAACCTCGCCCTGAACCACCCGCACCAGTTTGCCTTGGGGGTTTTGGGTTTGGTAGTGCAGCCCGCGCAGCACGCCATAGCCTGACTTGGAGTGGTTATCTTGCACAAAGGGCAATGTCACTCCGGTGACCTCACGAAACACGCGCTCGTTAAAGCTCTCAAAGAAAAAGCCTCGCTCATCCCCAAAAACTTTGGGCTCCAGCAGCAACACATCTGCAATGGCAGTGCGGGTAACTTGCATCAAAAAACCTTTTCTTTCAACAGACGCAGCAGGTACTGCCCGTAGCCGGACTTTGCCAGCGGCTGCGCCAACAGTTGCAGTTGCGCATCGTCAATCCACCCGCTGCGCCACGCAATTTCCTCGGGGCAGGCCACCTTCAGGCCTTGGCGGTTTTCGATGGTGTGGATGAACTGGCTCGCCTCCAGCATCGACTCATGGGTTCCTGTGTCCAGCCACGCGTAGCCGCGGCCCATGGTCTGCACATCCAATGCGCCGCGCTCCAGGTACATGCGGTTCAGGTCAGTAATCTCCAACTCGCCCCGGGCAGAGGGCTTCACCTGCTTGGCCATCTCAACCACGTTGGCGTCATAAAAATACAGGCCGGTCACTGCATAGCGCGACTTAGCGGCCTTAGGTTTTTCTTCCAGGCTGATCGCCTTGCCCGCCGCATCAAACTCCACCACGCCATAGCGCTCCGGGTCATTCACCGCATAAGCAAACACGGTAGCACCGCTCGTTTGCGCGGTAGCGCTTTGCAGCAGTCCTGCAAAGTCATGCCCGTAAAAAATGTTGTCGCCTAAGACCAGTGCACTGGGTGCTCCGTCCAGAAACTTCTCGCCAATCAAAAAGGCCTGTGCCAGCCCATCGGGCGAAGGTTGCACCGCGTATTCAATGTGAACGCCCCATTGGCTGCCATTGCCCAGCAACTGCTCAAAGCGGGGGGTATCTTGTGGCGTGCTGATCACCAAAACTTCCTTGATGCCTGCCAACAGCAGCACACTCAAGGGGTAGTAAATCATGGGCTTGTCGTAAATGGGCAGCAGCTGTTTGCTGACGGCCTGCGTCGCGGGGTATAGGCGTGTACCTGACCCGCCAGCCAGGATGATGCCTTTACGGGCTTTAGCACCGGTGTTGTGCGATGGGTTATTCATGGTTTTACTTCCCTGATATTTCAATCAACATACGTTTCACGCCCGCTTGCCAGTGCGGCAGCGTCAAGCCAAACGCGGCTTGTAGCTTGCGGGTGTCCAAGCGCGAGTTCAGCGGGCGCTTGGCCGGCGTGGGGTAACTGCTTGTCGGGGTGGGTGCCACCTTGTCTGCCGTGGCTTTGAGTGGCAGTCCCAAAGCTGCCGTCTCAGCCAGCACAAACTGCGCATAGCCGTGCCAAGTGGTCTCCCCCGCAGCAATGCAGTGATACAGACCCGCCAATTCAGGGCGGGTTTGCAGGGTGCGTATGGCATGCGCCGTCACATCGGCCAACAACTCTGCAGAGGTGGGGGCGCCGAATTGGTCGTTAATTACCGTCAGCGACTCGCGCTCACCCGCCAGGCGCAGCATGGTCTTGGCAAAGTTGCCACCCCGGGTCGCATATACCCAGCTGGTGCGCAAAATCAAATGCTTGGGGTTCAAGGCAATCGCCTGTTCGCCTTCAAGCTTGGTCTGGCCGTACACACTCAAAGGGCCCGTGGCATCGGCCTCGGTCCAAGGACTTGTGCCACTGCCATCAAACACATAGTCTGTGCTGTAGTGAATCAGCCATGCTCCTGTTTTGATAGCTGCTCGCGCAAGAGCTGCGGGCGCTAGGGCATTAATGGTTCTTGCAAGCTTTGGTTCGCTCTCAGCTTTGTCGACAGCAGTGTGCGCAGCCGCATTGACGATCACGTCTGGGCGCACTGCCTCTACCGTGCGTTCCAAGCCCGCCAAATCCGTAAAGTCGCCGCACAAGCCTTGTGGGTTCTGGCTCGCGTCAAAGTCCAGGGCCACTACCTCACCCAGCACGCTCAAAGACCGCTGTAATTCCCAGCCCACTTGGCCGCCACGACCCAACAGCAAAATCTTCATGCTGCCGCCTTGGTGTTGGATGCTGCGCCTGAGGCACCATATTGCTTGCTAACCCAGTCGCGGTAGCCGCCGCTCAACACGTTATCCACCCACTGCGGGTTGTCCAGGTACCACTGCACCGTTTTACGGATGCCGGTCTCAAACGTCTCTGCCGGCTTCCAGCCCAATTGCTGCTCAATTTTGCGGGCGTCAATCGCATAGCGGCGGTCATGGCCGGGCCGGTCGGTCACAAAGGTGATTTGCTCTTGGTAGGGCTTGCCGTCTGCGCGGGGCTTGAGCTCGTCCAGCAGGGCGCAGACGGTGTGCACGATATCGAGGTTCGGCTTCTCGTTCCAGCCACCCACGTTATAGGTTTCACCCAGCACGCCGGCCTCAAGCACGCGGCGAATGGCGCTGCAGTGGTCTTTGACATACAGCCAATCGCGGATTTGCTGACCGTCCCCATACACCGGCAAAGGCTTACCGGCTTGTGCATTAACGATCAACAACGGAATCAGCTTTTCCGGGAAGTGGTAAGGCCCGTAGTTATTGCTGCAGTTAGTGGTCAGTACCGGCAGGCCATAGGTATGGTGATAGGCGCGGACCAAGTGGTCGCTAGCTGCTTTGCTCGCGCTATAGGGGCTATTGGGCTCGTAGCGGTTGGTTTCAGCAAAGGCTGGGTCGGTTTTGGCCAGAGAGCCGTACACCTCGTCCGTGGAAACGTGTAAAAACCGGAACGCAGCTTTGGCGTCCGCTCCCAGAGCCCCCCAGTAGGCGCGCACGCTTTCCAGCAAGTGAAAAGTGCCCACAATATTGGTCTGAATGAACTCCCCGGGCCCGTGGATAGAGCGGTCCACATGGCTCTCGGCGGCAAAGTTCAGCACAGCCCGGGGCTGGTGTTCTTGTAGCAAGCGGGCGATCAGTGCGGCGTCGCCAATGTCGCCTTGCACAAAAATGTGATACGGGTTGTCAGCCACGGTAGCCAAGTTTTGCAGGTTACCGGCGTAGGTCAGTTTATCCAGGTTGACCACCGTTTCGTTGGACTCGGCCAACCAATCCAGCACATAGTTGCTGCCGATGAAGCCGGCGCCGCCGGTAACCAGAATTGTCATCTTCTACATCCCTTTGAGTTCACCAATCTGGCGATTATCTTTCGCAGGCGGTTGCACATTGCCAAACGACTGCCGTTAGTCCATTCGGCTCATCCATCCGGACTATTCCCTTCCTCGCTGCGCCTGCGTACCATCCTGTAACAACTGGTTACAGCCTTGCATTTCAGCCCACCATGCGCGCTTTATCGAACTATCGCCACCCGCAAACCGGTTTCACCCTGATTGAGCTCGTCATGGTGATCGTCATCCTCGGCATCTTGTCTGCCGTGGCAATCCCCAAATTTGTCGATTTGCGTAGCGACGCCCAAACCGCAGCCACCCAAGGCGTGGCAGGTGCCATCTCCGCCGGGGCCGTCATCAATGTGGCCACCCGCAAGGCCAACGCCAGCAAAGGCGTTGCGGTTACCGATTGCGCAGACGGCGCCTTGCTCTTGCAAGGGGGCCTGCCCGCCAACTACAGCTTGGGCGGCGGGCTGCCTTTGCCAGTGCCCGAGGGGGAAACCGTCGTTTGCACCCTAAACGGCCCCAACGGCACTACAGCCAACGCCATCTTGATCGGCATTCTTTGATACACACTTTTCGGGAGACCTCCATGCTGCTATCCAGCGCCTTCCGGGGCATTGCCTCCGCCCTCGCCACAGCCGCGGCGCTGCTTGTCTCCGCCGGGGCTCATGCCCAAGCCCTCACGCTGACGTTTGATGCGCTCTCTGCTCCCTCGGGTACCTTGGCTGCCGGTGTGCAGTTGCAGCACAGCAGTAACACCCACTTTGTACTGAGCGGGGCCGGGTATCTGGTGGAGCCCGTGCCGGCCGGTAAATTTTTGGCCTTTTACGGGCTGAGCAACCAGAGCGAAACACTCAGCCTCACCCCAGGTACGAGCGGCACTTTTGCGCTGCTCAGCCTCGATCTTGCAGGCATGCTCGGTGGTGGTGGCGGCACATTAACCGACCAGCTCAGCATCCAGATCACCGGCACCAAGCTCTACGGTGGCATGGTCAGCACCAGCCAGCCTCTCGCGCTAACGCCCGGCCGCTTCACCCACTACAACAGCAGCTACTTCGCAGGCTTTACTGGGCTGACGTCGGTGCAGTTCAGTGGCATTGGCTTCAACTACGCCCGCTATGTCGGGGTCGACAACATCGCCCTCACCATCAGCCCCGTACCCGAGCCCGAAACCTATGCTCTGCTGCTGGCCGGGTTGGGGCTGCTTTACGCCGCCACCTTCAGCACCCGCAACAAGCAGTCATCGCACAATTGCTTGGCCTGATCGACCGTGGTGCTCTCGGCGTAGCAGCGCAGCTCGGGGGCATTGCCGCTGGGGCGCAGGTGGACGATGTCGCCTGACGCAAACAGCACCCGCAAACCATCGGTTTCGTCGATCGACACTACGTCGCCCGCGTGAGGGGCCATCAGCTCGCGCAAAGCGGCGTGGTCCATGCGCAAGCGCACGATCAGCGCCAGGCTGCTAGCAGTCGCAAAGTTTTGAATCCGGTCGCTCGCGGTAAACCGCTTGGGCAGGCGGTAGCCCACCTCTGACATTTTCAGCTTGCCCGCTTTGGCGCCGCACAGCAGGGCCAGCATCGGCAGCACCGCATCGCGGGTGGGCAAAGGCCCTAGGCGGCGGCCATCCCGCAGCACCTGGCTGCCCAGCAAAAAGCCGCCATTGGCCTCGAAACCCACCACCAGCTCCGCGCCCGCCTTGGCGGCGTTTTGCATGCCCTCAATCACATAGGGCGAGCCAATGCGGGTGCGCACCACCTGCGCAAAACTCTGGGTGCTCTCCAGTGCGCTATTGCTGCTCACCGGGGTGACTACCGCAGTCGCCTGGAGCTGCTGCGCCGTCAAAATGCCCACCACATCGCCGCGCAACCACTCGCCGCGCTCGTCGCCAATCAGGGGGCGGTCGGCATCGCCATCGGTAGACACAATCGCATCAAAGTCATGTAACTCCGCCCACTCGCGGGCCTGCTCAATGTCTTCATGGCGCACCGCTTCGGTGTCGATGGGTACAAACACATCGGTTCGACCCAGCGAAATCACCTCGGCGCCCAGCGCCTCCAAAATGGTGCGCAGCACATCACGCGCCACACTGCTGTGCTCGTAGACCGCAATCGTCTCGCCCGCCAGCGCCTCCGTGCCAAAGAAATCCACATACCGGCGCACATAGGCCTGCTCCACCCGCGGGTCGGGTGCGGGCAGGGCAGGGAGCTTCAAGTCCCGGGGCACGCCCACCAAAAAGTCCAGCATGGCGCGCTCATCAGCTTTGGTGATCTCGCCTTCTTCGCGGTAAAACTTGATGCCATTGCGGTCAAACGGAATATGGCTGCCCGTGACCACAATCGCCGGCGCACCCAGCTGCGCCGCATACAGCGCCAGCGCCGGTGTGGGTAGGGCACCGCCATACACCACCTGCATACCCAAGCTCTGAATCGCTGCCGCACAGGCCGCCGCAATCGCCGGGCTACTGGGGCGCAAATCGTGGCCCAGCACAATGGTGGTGGCCTTGGGCACTACGGCATTCAAAAACGCCGTGGTGTAGGCGTGGCACAAGCCCGGGGTCATGTCCACCACCTTGCCGCGCGCACCGCTGGTGCCAAATGCCACGCCGGATTGGATGGCCAAATCTTGCAGGGTCAACACGGTCATGGCGTTAGCGTCCGATAGCTTGGTACTCAATGCCCATGCTGCGCACCAGCTTGGGGTCGTACAGGTTGCGGCCATCAAAAATCACAGGCTGCTTGAGCTTGGATTTGATGTTCTCAAAATCTGGGCTGCGGAACTCGCGCCACTCGGTCACGATGATCAGGGCATCCGCCCCCTCCAGCGCAGCCGTCTGGCTATCGGCATAGGTGAGGCGCGGCTCATCCGGGAAGCAGTGCTGTGCCTCTTTCATCGCCACCGGGTCGTAGGCCGTAACCGTAGCCCCCGCATCCAGCAAATCTTGAATCACATCGCGGCTGGTGGCCTTGCGCATGTCGTCTGTGTTGGCCTTGAAGGCCAAGCCCCATATTGCAAAGTGCTTGCCGGTCAAATCGGTGCCAAAGCGCTTGAGCACCTTGCCGCCCAGCACGCGCTTTTGGGCGTCGTTGGCGGCTTCCACCGCAGTCAGCACCTGCAGGTGAATGCCTGCATCGTCTTGCGCTGTTTTCACCAGGGCCTGCACATCTTTGGGAAAGCACGAGCCGCCATAGCCCGCACCGGCATACAAAAAGTCGTAGCCAATGCGCGGGTCCGAGCCAATGCCCTTGCGCACGTTTTCAATATCGGCGCCCAGCTTTTCGGCCAGATTAGCCAACTCGTTCATAAAGCTGATGCGGGTCGCCAGCATGGCGTTCGCGGCGTATTTGGTCAGCTCCGCGCTGCGGATGTCCATCACGATCAAACGGTCGTGATTGCGCTGGATCGGTGCATACAGCGCGCGCATATTGAGCGCGGCCTGCTCGTCTTCGCAGCCCACCACAATGCGGTCGGGGCGCATAAAGTCGTCAATGGCTGCGCCTTCTTTCAAAAACTCGGGGTTGCTCACCACGCTGAAAGGCGTGTTCACCCCGCGCTTGGCCAGCTCATCGGCAATGGCGGCCTTTACCCGGTCCGCAGTGCCCACGGGCACGGTGCTCTTGTCTACCACCACCTTGTAGTCGGTCATGTATTTGCCGATGTTGCGGGCGGCCGCAATCACATATTTCATGTCGGCCGAGCCATCTTCATCCGGTGGGGTGCCCACCGCAATGAACTGCACTGTGCCAAAGTGCGCAGCCTTTTCCACATCGGTGGTGAAGTGCAAGCGGCCCGCCGCCACATTGCGCTTGACCATCTCTTGCAGACCCGGCTCGTAAATGGGGATGCCGCCGTCTTCCAAAATCTTGATCTTGGCCGGGTCCACATCCAGGCACAGCACATCGTTGCCCACATCGGCAAAACAAGCGCCTGACACCAAGCCCACGTATCCGGTACCAATCACTGTAATTTTCATGATTTACTTCCCTAAAAATATTTATGTTTAATCGGGCTCTAGGCCATGTGGAATAAGCGCAAGCAGCTCACTATTCAGTAGCATCATCGTTAGGTGCAGACTGCAAATAGAACTCGTGTAACTTTGCCCGCAAAAGTGCTTTGTCGGGCAGCTGGGCTAGGGGCCACCAGCGCAGGGTGCTGTGCTCGGCGTCAGGTCGATGCGCTAGTACCGAGCGCACACGCCAGTTACGAAGCATCGACAACGCTTCGTAAGCGATTGGTAAATGCAATATCTGCAAATTCGCTGATACTGTCACCCGCTTGCAAAGTACTTCTTGAGCTGAGAATTGCCGCGATATCAGCTTCATCATTGACAACAAAAACACCGGCCTTTTTGCCAAGCCACTTGGCGGTTGCCAACTGGTGTTCATTGCGGTGCTCACCTAAGGATGCTTTTCTAGGCATCACCAAAATCGGCTTTCGGTACTTTAACGCAGTCAATATCGACCCCATTCCGGCATGCGCCACGATCAGGTCGGCACTGCGAAACATGTCATTGGATTTATCTGGGGGCAAAAATTTCGCAAATTCGCAGAATTTTGGCCTAAATTCTCCTGGGCCAATTTGGGCAAATACCTGCTCTAGCGGGTTATCCATAGCCCAAGCGTCTACGGCGGATATGAGTCTGTCAAATGCAAGCTGGGTTCCAACGGTAATAAAAATCACAGCACCGCCCCCCAAAACTGCGGGCCTTCAGGCTTCGCTAAGTGCTCCCACTGCGTAAGCCAAGTGTGTGCAAAACGCCCTACATGTTTACCGGAGCCAGACAACTCTTCGGAGTTAGCAATGCTGTCCACCCAAATGGTTCGTGCCCCAAACAAACGGGCCAAAACCACGGCTGCAAACCCAGGTGCCGCTCCAGTTGTAATCACGACATCGGGGCGTACGCGGGCAACGTGCAAAAACATTTCAAAAAACATGCGCAGCAAACGGCCCTTTTCATTTAGGTTCGCATCGGTAACCGTCAATAACGCACCGTCCACATCATTGGCATATGAAGCGTTGGTGCTCACATACGTCACGCTATGGTGCGCATAGGAAGGCCGAAGTCGCAGCAATTGCACCCAATGACCACCGCCAGACGCCACGGCCAAAACCTTTTTTTTCTTCATCTGACTCCCTGTATCGATCTAAACAAGTTACTCCAACGACATACTGCCAGCTTGGTGTACAAGAATCTTTCCAGACACCTTTACTTGCACTCGTCCTGCATCAATTTGGATTTGCGGCTCTGAGGTCGCACAATTCATTCTCAAAACAGTCACAAAGGTCGCAGTTGTCGTTGCATCCTTAACACCAAATACGCTCCATACATGCGGCAGAACTTTGGCACTAGTTTCAGGGACTGGAGCGTACCCGTCGGTCGATGTTTTCACTGCTGGCTGAGACGCCATGAAACTCATGCACACCTCCGCGCCGGGAATTTTCATTTCCCATCCGGTTGATGTCTGCGCCAAGGCCGACGGGGTGTGAAAATTCGACTCCCAGCGCTTGGGCGTATCTGCTGCTACGTCATCCACGATAACCACTGTAGATGGTCGAACAAGTGCTACGGAGCGGTTGTTTCGCAATAGAGGCCTATCAAATGCGCTGGCTGCATCACCCGTTACCCAGTCGACAGCCGGTGTTTGTACAAACTGCTTAATACTGCCAGCAAAGTTCCGTGTTCCGGTGCCACTTTCACCTAGACTTTGTCCTTGTCCACCGTCAAAGGTTATTGCGTTGTGCGCGCGTGTTTGCTTGTACCAATTGCGCCAGTGCGGCGAGTTGTAGTAGTCGTAAACGCCGCTATCCATCGCGATCACCCGCCCACGCGAATGAATCACGAAACTGTTTTGATCTGCGTGCGAATGGTTAAATGATCCAAAAGAACTGCTTTTGAAATACACAGAAACACGATCACGCGCTGTTAGATCGCTGTGCATTGCAGTCCATCCAACAGAGGGCAGTGCGATCGAGTTGGGCGCATCCAAAAAATCACGACTTTGCGTATCAACTGGAGGTCGCGTCATCATCGAGAACCAAGTTTTATCTTCGCCAAACAATTGATCTGCATACCAATTCATTAGCGGAGATTGCGCGCGGGCGGCGAAAACCTTGCCAAACCGTGCGTTAGAACTTGGCGTCAAAGTCTCTGCGCCATCACCGAAGTAACCCCCTGGGGTCCCCGGCGGAAGGAAATACGCCAACACCTTTCCAAAGTTCTTTACTTCTGGCTTGTGGTACATACTGAATCCAGTGCTCCACCGCAAAAGGTCCCACAGCACCACGGACTCAGGCACATCCCACAAACCGTAGGCAAGGCCATTACCGTAGCCACCATCGTCGCCGCTCCAAGCCGGAAATGTGGCCGCATAAAGCGATAGCGCATCAGGAAATGTTCGATCAAAAACGGACGACCCATCCGCTAGCAAAGGGGCAGCTGCAACTAGGTAGCCCAATGTGTAAGAGTTGAACGAATTGAAGGGATTGCGTGCCAGGCTGCCGTCGGCCACGATAACGTCAAACAATGCTGAGTAGCGCTGTGCAGCAGCTGCATGAATAACGCTGCGCTCAACATTGGACCAATTGTCGTAAAACCAATCAAAACCAACCGCCAAAATGAGCAAAATAGTTCGGCTGGCTTGGGTATGTGAAACCCTGCCGGTCGAGCCGTTTGGATCCCATGCAGCGAGGTTTTTCACGCGGGCCATTGCTTCGTTCTTCCATCGAACATCACCTTCATGAAACCAAAGCAAGCCGAGGGATAGCAACAATTCCTGCTCGTCTTGCAGGCGATTACGCACATCTGCAATCGCTTTGTTGGTGGCTGCGCTCGATGCCATCAAGTCGAAGCGCATGAGTGGTTCCAAAGGCATGGCAACGCCAAGCTGCCGCAGCACCTTGGCCTTTAACGCTAGCACATCACTAGCACGCGCGGAAAGCAGATCAGCTTTTAAAGCTGCTAACTCAGTACCTCGCGCAAATCCTCTAGGGTGTGGTCGCTGGAGCTCAGCAAGCATTGCTGCGGATTTTGTGTTCACAAGGAAAGAGCCGCTTTCCGCCCCCACAGTGAACGAACGTTCATTGCTCCACCCAGTCAAGGCACTACCAAGTGCTCTCACTCGCCAGCGGTGGATACCTTGCGGCAGCGCTACCGACAAATGAAGCCAGTTGTCTTTGATACGGTAAGTGGCTACGTCATTCTTAGTATTCAGTATTTGTAGTTCATAGCCAGTGCTGCCGGTCTTGGCGGGCCAAGTAAACAAAGGCGGATTTTGCTGGGGTGCACTCGCCGCAGCCGGGCGCACGGGCATGGCCAGTGGATCGGTTACCCACCAGTCAGCCCCTAACGCAGCGCTGCATAGGCTGGTCATTGCAAACATCACAAAAAATAGTCGGCAAATAAACTTGGTCATTTTCTATGCCCAGGTTCTTTGTAGTCTGACAGCATCTGCATGTAGAGGGCAGTGATTTTTGGCAACACGCTCGACAAACTGTAATTTTCAGCATACGTCTGCTGTGCTACCTCGCCCATCGTGCGACGCAAAGCGTAACTTGCGCAAAGCCTATTAAGCGCTGCAGTCAAAGCGACAACATCCGCAACAGGCACAAACAGCGCCTCTTTTCCATCCTGCACCGTCTCAGGTATTGACCCTACTGGGCAAATCACCGTAGGCAGACCATAGCTCATGGCCTCCAGCATAGAAACAGGCAGCGCCTCAATGTGCGATGGCAACACAAACACATCCGCCTCTCGCAGCAATGCGTCTTTTTGCTGGGCCACGACCCACCCAGGAAAATCCACATTCTCCTGAATATGCAATGACTCCGCCAATTCCTTAAGGCCAGCCAAATCCCCAACCCCACCCATGATCAAACGTGCTTGTGGTTGCGTTTGCACCAGATTCGCAAAGGCCTGCAGCAACTCGTAAACACCCTTGTCTTTCTCAAGACGCCCCAAAAAAAGAAACGTAACGCCCGCACGATCTGCCCGCACACCAACATGACTCGCCGGGGGGGGCACCGGATTCTCGATGGCAACAAAGTGGCTTGTTGGCATCACCGCACTGAAGCGCGCAATCCACTGGGGTGACAAAACAATCACAGCTGCAGCAAGCTTAAAAACCCCACAAATCCATTTGCGACCCAACCACGGGGCATCCGCATAAAAGCTCAAAAAATTACCACCATGCACATGCAAAATCACGCGCTTACGCAACGCATATGCCAGCGCGGCAAAGACCGATTTACGCCAAAAACTTGCCCCCGAAGCCAAATGAATGTGTACCAGCCCCACACGCTGCCCCAACAGGGTGCAAAAAAACAACCACAGTGCATGCATCGCCGTAAGCAACTTGCGCCAGCGTGTGCCCTGATCCACCGCCGCGATGTAATGCACAGAAAACTGCTCAAAAAGTCCACCCGCGCGGTACGCGTCTACCACCGCAGACATACCGCCCTGCCCGGCCAATGGAGTGCCCACCATAACAACAATTGAGCGCGGGGAGTTCATCACTTAAACCCTCGAACCACCACCCGCAGTTTCCCATTGCTCGTGCGAGGAATACTGGCAACGGTCTCAACCTTAATCCGCAAACCATCACCCAACTGCTCACGCGCCCGTTTGACGGCATCCGCAACATCTACTGTCTTTCCGGGCGCAGGAACCACCAAAATAGTTACATCCTCGGGGGTGTCTTGTCGAACTTGCCCCTCCAACAAATTGGGGATGGCATCCAACATATTGCTCATCATGAAAACATGTCGCCCATCTGGCGTTAGCACATAGTCCTCGACGCGGCCAACAATTCGCTCAACAACGGGGAATGCACGACCACACGGACACTGGTATTTGGGGTCTGCTGCCACAACTGCATCACCTAAGCGATAACGAATCCAGGGCATCAACATATTGTCGAACGAAGTGCCCACCACCTCGCAAGTACCATCAGGCTGCGGAATCAATTCCGTCAATCCGTAGTCAGAATTAACGTGGTAATTGCCATGCTCGCACGTACCAATAAAGGTAACTCGCTCCGCAGAGCAATACTGGTCAAAAACCTTGCACCCAAACGCTGCTTCGATCACGCGCCGGTGCTCGTCTGTAACGGTCTCGCTCGATGTAACAAAACCCTTGAGGCTCTTGCCGCGATAGGTACGCCCCGTGTTCAGCATGTGCCGCGCCAGCAAGACCATGGGCGATGGATATGCCATGCCGAACACCGGATCAAACTCCTCCAGCGCTTTGATGTATGCATCTGCATTGCGTTCTGATAAATGGTATGCGGACATCATCAGCGTGTTGTCGGCTTTGTTAAAGCGCCAAAAGGGAGCGGCCCTATCGGATGCGGGCACAATCGCGTCCCCCCGCAACCAAAGCCGCTTCACACCCGGCTGGGCGCCAGCCCAAATACTCTGGCGCCAATTGAAAGCGTTCTCGCGATTAATCGAATGCAGATCGCGCACCACTTTCATGGACATGCCTGTCGTACCACTGGTGGAGTTGGTAAACCGGGGGCCAACCATCCCCTCAGCCAGCATGCGGTCGCCTGCATCAAACGCCTGGCGTTTGGTTAAAAGAGGAATTTTCTTAATATCGTCTAGCGTCACCAAATCCGCAGGTGTAAAGCCAGCCGCCTTAAAAGCATCACGGTAATACGGCACATGCGCCGCAGCATGACTTACGACTTTTTGAACCCGTGCCAGCTGCAGTGCTTGTAACTCATTAGCACTCAGCCATTGGGTTTTTTGCACATCATTTAACTCGCGACGAAATGCCGCACCTTCCCGTAATGCGCCGCGCGCGTAGCTGCGCAACGAAAGCAATGTGCTTTGGAGCCAGTCGGGACTGTTTTTATATATAGGGTTTGAATACATAAACGAGTGCTTGAACAGCTGAGATACTAGCGCTGGTGAACCATATTAAATACATCTGGCACAACATTATGTTTGACGACTACAGACGGATTTCCAACAACTAAAGAGTAAGGTGGGACATCTTTATTTACAAAAGCGCCACCAGCTATGCGGCTGCCACGTCCAATGGTAATACCTCCGACAAGAATCGCATGTGGACCAATCCACACCTCATCTTCAATGATCGGGTATGCGCTCGTTCGTACACCGTCTTGATCCAGTCGATCTGTTCTTCCAATAGTTACACCATGGAATAGCGTAACGTTGGCCCCGATTGTTGTACCTTCATTGACTACGAGACTCCACCCATGGGTGATCGCAAAACCCGGACCAATTTCAGTTCTCCATGGAAAATCCACGCCAGCGAGGTGACATGAAATCCGATGGAGTGCTTTGCACAGCTGGAGAGGCAGTTTGAAAAAAATGCCCTGTCTATCAACTAATTGACATAGCCGCAGGGTTATAACAATTCTATGAGTCCGCGAGAATAGGAACCCAGATAGAACATCAAGGTAGCTTAGGCGACCATTTTTTCGAAATGAGTCCGCCAATAGATATTGGACTACGTGCAGCATTGCAGTCACGATGAAACTGATCCAACGGGCAAGGACTTCCCATCGAGAATTTGACTGAATAATTTTGCACTTAAATATGCACGTACTTTCCAAACTGGAATTTTATTGCTTAATACCTGTCTAATCTCTGCTTCTTCCAATCTCATTCGATCAAAGAATTTAAACAAATTTATGGCACTATAGTCAGGCGTTGGTAAGACCCAATTCTCATGGCCAAATAAATCATGATTAATGCCTCTGGCCTTGATGCTGTACGCTATTGAAATCGTCGGCACCATACTTGATATGGATGCAATAGTCGCGTGCGTTCTACCACCAATAAAAAATCGACATTGTGCAATGATATTTTTGAGTTGACAGCAGTTCAGCTTTGAGGGAACGACCCCCACCCTATCGGTATAATCCAACAATTGAGAGTGCACAGTATTAAGAAAAACTTCATCATTATTGAATTCATTGCCATCCAGTGGAGCAACGTGTGGCACCAAAAGTATTGAAAAATTGGATTCAGCCAGTATTTTTTTTATGAACTCAGATGTCTCATTAGTAACAGAAGTATTCTTCCCATGTTTGGCGATAGACATTTGTATGACTTCGCTAATATTTATTCCCAACACTCCATCGCCAGTTGCCTTAGGCCAGAATTTCTTTACTTCAATATCCTGACGGGCTAGTACAAAAGCGGAATCCACAACAGAAGCAAGGTTTGCATTGACTCCTATGGATTTCACATAATTCACAGAGTGGCTCTCTCTTATTGAAACCAAGTTCAGTGATTTTAAATGGCTGGCCATATTTTTTTCAACATAGCGGTCTGCCGTGAACGGCCCTACCGACGCTCCCCATAGAGCGGTTTTCTTCCCCAGTGCTAAGGCTCGCTCCGCAATTCCAACAAAGAAAAAGAGTGAGACCAAACCATAATCCAACGAATAGTTATCGCCGCCAATGGATATCACAGCATCAGCTTCTTGCAGGTACTCTTCCAAGTGAGGTAAACCGCGTAATGAAGGCCACTTGCGAGTTTTCAGTATGGGCAGAGCGCGACATAGGCGCCCCCACCACCGGTAACTTGCAGGCACTTCTGGGGCAGGCACAAACCTTACGCCGCTTTGCGCCGCGTCCGGCCACTGCGCTGAATCCCGCGGAATGTCTAGCGACGGAACTAAGAATTTGTACTCCGGGTTTTGCTCGAGCAACGTGGCCACGGTGGAGCGCACAAGGGCCTCGCATCCGCGGTTGCCAAAATTGTTTTGTCCAGTCAAGTAAATGGTTGTCATAGTGTTTTGCAAATAGGCTAGATGAAATGCAGCACGTCCTCAAGGGGACGGCGCGGACTTTGTGCAACAAGAAGATCGGATGGAATGTGGCCGATAGCCAGCAACATAATGACCGCATGGTCTTGGGGGATGCCCGCCACTTGCCGAATGGCAGTGTCCGCATCTGGCTCAACGCTCCAATTGAGGCAGCAGCTGCCCACACCCTGTGCGTGCAATGCATAGATCAAGCTCATTGCAAAGAGGCCGCCGTCTATCCAGCATTGATAACGCTCACCCACAGTTAAAAATGTATCCAGTCTGGATGTGATGACTAGAATGCGATCAGCTTTTTCCCCAAACCCTCGGTTGCCATTTTGCAAAGCCAGTAGCGCCTTCTTTTGCGCAGAACTACTGGCCACGAATACACAACCAGACTCCCTATTGCACACCGACGGCGATTTTTTTGCCAGTGTCACGGCGTGGGCAATTGCATCGTCGCTCACTGGCTCGGGTGTAAATTGCCGAATGCTGTAGCGTTGATTTACGAAGGCAGTAAAGTCAATATCTATTGCGCGTGTAATTTCATCACGCGTGACGCGCCGGGTACCGCCCGCAGAATCGGCCCCGATGCATTTTTCAGCAAGCCGGTTGAGCCGCGACACCAACCAAGATACATCGCAATGGTGCGCTTGATTGAATTGGACATATTCTCGCAATGTGTTGACCGCCCTTTGGGTGGTGACATTTGGGCCGAAATGGTCCACATAATACTGAGTGCGCTCAAGTACGAGTTCAACAGCATCCACACCAAAACCGGGGCGAGGACTTGCCAGTGCCAAGCCTTTTTCTATGCGGTGATAAGCCTTGATAATTTCGGCTTCTACAACGCCTTTTTTTGTTTGACCCAGCAAACCAGAATACGACTTGTAGAAGCGCATGTCATATTGGTAGGCGCGGTTCAGCAGGTGCTTGTCGCGGGTATTGCGATACCTCGTTTTGAGCCCGCTTGCCATTGACGCAGGCAAATAGGCAAACAGTGCCTTTAGTATTTTTTTCATATTCAAAATTAAGCGAAAAACATCACCACAAAATGAAGCGGGCGGGCACCATGCCCTTGATGAGCTCTCGCTCTGGATTGCGAAGTGGTTTAAGCACAATGGAACACACCAAAAACACACTCCCCACGACCAAGGAAGATACGGCAAGATCCAACAAATTAGGCTCGCCAAACCCCAACATCCAAACACAAAGGCCGGCTAAAACACCCGAAAACAGAATCTTGGTCGAACCTTTTATATCCCATTTCAAATTTATTTTGTTTTTGGCCAATAAATAGGTGGCGCAGGTGAGCCACACCGCTTCGCTCGCTAGCAACCCCCAGCACGCACCTGTTGCACCAAAATGTGCAATCAGTGCGACTTGCACGGGAAGTGTTGCGGCCGCCAATAGGGTTGCAACAAGGCTCGCACGGGCTTGCTCCAGCGTGATGGTGATAATTGAAAATAATAAGTGAATAGTCTGCAAGCCAATCATGATGGTCAGCAAGGCGAGTAGAAGACCCGCCTGACCGTATTTACCTGCACTGGCCCAGCTTGCAAATGCATCGCCTCTAAACAAAAAGAACACGGTCAAGGGCACAACACCCATAAGGTTCAATTTCAAAACGAGATTGGCCGCATCTGCCAAGTCATTTACATCGCGGCTTGTGAGGTAGCGCGAAACCATTAGAGGCCGTATCCACCCTGCCAGCAAATGGGCTGGCAACAAGTTGCGCAACATATCGGCAATGCCTTGTGCAAATCCAAACAGCGCTGTCTGGGCCAATCCGAGAATGCGCCCAATCATAAGTCGCGTCACGTTAGGGCCATACGCCTGCCCCACAAGCTGTACTAGGTAAAAGCGCCCGGCGACCGGCCACATGCTTGTGTTGGTATAGGGCAGTGAGGACGCAGTGCCATCCGAATCGTGGCGCAGACCGCGGGCCAGGACGACATGGCCACAAATCACCGAGATGAGCGTTGCCCCAGTCTCCAAAAGCAAAATATCCATAAAACTGATGCTGCCCTGCACCAGCACCAGATAGAAAGCCGCAGCAAGCTTGACAACCATTCTCCCAACGGTAAGCCCTTGTGACAGCCCCTGCATGAGCAGTGATCCCGCCACTTCGTCAAGAAAGGAACTGCTTGCAGCCAGCGTTATCAACAGCGCGATCCAGTAGATGTATCGGGGGCCAAATTCAGACGGAATTGCATCGCCCATAAAGTGCGCTACCGCACAAAGTAACAGCGCGCATGCAATGGAATAGATCAAACGCCGCGCTACCAGCATGAGAAGAAAGTTGCGCAAACTTTTGTTTGAAGCCTGGATGCGGGCTTCTGGTACATAGCGCTGCGCTACCGTGGACAAACCGAATCCTGTGGTGAGGTAAAAAATCTCAACCATTGCCAGTACAACGATGTATCGACCATAGTCGGATACATCCATGTAGCGCACCGTTAGCCCTAAGAATAAAATGCTGAGGATGGCCGAACCTGCTTTGCCAAGCCCAAAAATTACAAGGCTAGTTTTTGCTCGTTTGGCTGTGTAGTGTTGTGACTGCACAGTTTATGCACCGCCGCTCAATGTATTACCGTCGCCAACGATTACGCTACGTAGTGGCAAAGATGGCGCCTCCATAGGGATCAACATCCCCAGCAACAAACTCGCTGCGTTAACATGCCACAGGACTATGGACTCAAAGGTTCGAAATAGGCTTTTCTTTTTAGCTAGTAGAAGGAAAAAAATCAAACTTGCGAAGATAACAACTGCACAAGTCGCTTCGCCATCCCACGATCTGTCGGCTACCAAGGCAAGAGGCAAAACGATTAACCAAAAAACAACAACACCTATCGGATGTGCTAGCAATTTGATTGCCTGTAGTTGCCACAGCTGTCCTAATGCAGAGCGAATCAAAACACCATTGGCCATCAATCGTTTACTTTTCCAGTGCCGCACAATTAATGACCATGTATCGCTAGCATGACCGTCATGAACCGTCGCCGCAACGTTGATCCGCTGTAACGACCACCCCGCTGAGCGCAGACGCATACCCAGCTCTGCCTCTTCCCAGCCTTTAAGGTTGCGGTTGGCGGCATATCCGCCTGCAGTTTCAATGGCCGCGCGGCGATAGATGCCACCCCCATTGAGCCAGCGTTCTTCGCGTGCGGTGGCGGATGCACCAGTTTGAACCCGCATAGCGTCGAATGAGTTGCGGATTGCCACCTCCCGCATCAGGCCAGCAACACCACCTAATTTGGGATTTTGCGCAAGGGCTTGGATTGCAGCTGGCAAGAATCCGGGCTCCAGCGTCATGTCGCCATCCAAAAAAAACACCAAGTCGCCCGCAGAGTGCTGGTACCCCAGTTGTACGCCCGCACCACATCCACGGTCTTCAGGACGCACAAATTGAACGACCTTGACGGGGTATTTGGCCGCTATTTGCGCGGTGTTGTCGCTCGAGTTGGAATCGGCAACAATAATTTCATATGGATTTTCAAAGTGCTTAGCGGCTTCAAAAATTGACTCGAGACACGCTGCAATTTTCTTTTCTTCGTTGTATGTTTTGATAACAAAGGATATTTTTTGCAGGTTATTTTTTTGCACCACCTTGGTTGTCGTCATTTACTGCTCCTGGCAGCAACTTTTAATTTCCCGCCAGACAATGCCAGCTGCCCTAGTATCAGCAAAAACAAAATTTGCATCTGCGGCGAGTAGAAAATATCGGTGTTGTAAGGTAATTCCAGGCCAAGCATTACTAAGCCAGCGCTGCATGCAATGAGATATGGTTTTTCATCGGCGGGGACGAGAGGGCTGCGTTCGAGCCGCAGCGCATAAAGGAACGCCGAGAAAAAAATAAGCAGAAACGCACAAGTGCCAAGCAACCCGGTTTCCCATAACAAAATAGCCAAGGAAGATCTGGCAATATTAAATTCCCAACGTTTGGCCGCTTCGCCCGTCGCCAAGTCACCTTTTCGGCTGGCCCCCATTCCTGCGCCAATGAGTACGCCGACTGGGTTGGATTGCTGTTCTGCCCAAAACGTTATGGCGGCAACGCGGCCGATCTCACCCGTTCTGTAGTTGATGAATTGCGCATCTGTTGCGGATGTAATGTTCCGGTCGAAATACCCCGAGCCGCTGCGTTCGATCGCATCATTGGAGTATTGCGCCTGATACAGGGAAAGCAGGCCAACGGTAAGCACCCCACCCGCAATGACCGCAAACAGTGCGGCTATCGGTTTGGAAGAAAAATCTTTGCGAAAAGCAACAAGAAGTGCGATGGGCAATAGCAAGACCGCAAACTTGACTTCAGACAGTGCCAGCGTGGCCAACCCTGTGAACACA
>DGQR01000023.1 GCA_002390825.1 Rhodoferax sp. UBA4409 | reverse complement strand
CCGGGGCGGCGACCACTCCGAGCTGGGCATTGTCGAGGCGCGCCGCTTCTGCAAAGACCACGGAGTCCCGGCTGAAGACGCCAAGCTGATCGAGTTTCTAGTGGGCGAACACTTGACCATGAGTCGCATCGCCCAAAAGTCGGACCTCTCGGACCCTGATGTGATCCAGGCGTTTGCGCAACGTGTGGGTAACGAGCGCTACCTGACGGCGCTTTATCTCCTGACCGTGGCCGATATCCGGGGCACCAGCCCGAAAGTCTGGAATGCCTGGAAGGGCAAACTCCTTGAAGACCTGTACCGCTACACCGCGCGCGCACTGGGCGGTCGAGCCCCCGATGCAGATGCCGAGGTAGAGCAACGGAAACGCGAGGCGCTGGTCATTGTGGCCCTCTACGCCCTGCCCTTTGAGGCGCACAAGCCGCTGTGGGACACGCTGGATGTGGGCTATTTCATGCGCCACGACGCCACCGACATCGCCTGGCACACCAAGCAGTTGTCACGCCTGGTTGGGACCGAGCAGCCGATTGTCCGGGTGCGCCGTTCGCCCGTGGGCGAAGGCCTGCAGGTCTTGGTCTACACCCAGGACCAGCCGGATTTGTTTGCCCGCATTTGTGGCTATTTCGACCAGGGCGGATTCAGCATTCTGGATGCCCGCATCCACACCACCAAAAAGGGCTACGCGCTGGACACTTTCCAGGTGGTGACCTCGGCCGATATGGACGAGCATTACCGCGAGATGACCAGCTTGCTGGAAAACGGGCTGGCCCACGCGATTGCCCAGGCAGGCCCTTTGCCGGCGCCTAGCCGTGGCCGGGTGTCACGCCGGGTCAAAAGCTTTCCGATTGCGCCCCGCGTGTCCCTCAAACCCGATGAGAAAGCTCAGCGCTGGCTGCTCAATATTTCTGCCAGCGACCGATTGGGTCTGCTGTATTGCATCGCCCGGGTGTTGGCCAAGCACCAGATCGTGGTGCAACTGGCCAAAGTTGCGACGCTGGGCGAGCGGGTGGAAGACACCTTTTTGATCCATGGCTCGCAGCTTCAGCACAACAGGGCCCAGATCGATATTGAGACCGAAATACTGGACGCCCTCGCGTCCTGACACCTATGCCCGCTACTGAAATTACCGTCACCGCAGCTGGCTCTGTGGCCGGAAAAGAACTGCTGATCCCCACCGGTCAACAGGCCAAAACTCTGCCCCACATCCAGGACTGGGTTACTGCCCAGCTGAGCGCGAAAAAACCAGTCAAAGACGTGAGCAACCAAGTCTTGGTGAAAGGCATCAAGCAGTGGGCCGCTTACGAGCGCAAGGTGGGCGGCAAGCGGCAACTCACCGTTTTCAAAATCACCTGAGCCGCCCAAGGGCCGGGTCGCCCGCTTTGATCAGTCGTCTTCGGCTGCTGCAATGCCCGGGAACAACACCTCGGTAAAGCCGAATTGGCTGAAGTCGCGCATGCGCATCGGGTACAGCTTGCCCCACAAATGGTCGCACTCGTGCTGCACCACACGCGCGTGGAAACCCTCTACCGTGCGGTCGACGGCGTCGCCGTATTGGTCAAACCCGGTGTAGCGGATATGGGTCCAACGCGGCACCTGGCCCCGCAGGCCGGGTACTGAGAGGCAGCCCTCCCAGTCGCTTTCTTCGGCCTCACCTATCGGGGTGATGACCGGATTGCACAGCACCGTGGGTGGCACCACCGGCCGGTCCGGGTAGCGCGGGTTGCGGTCGTTGCTGCCAAAAATCACCACCTGCAGATCGACCCCGATTTGCGGAGCGGCCAAACCGGCGCCATTCGCAGCCCGCATCGTGTCCAGCAGGTCGGTGATCAAGAGGTGCAAAGCATCGCTGTCAAAGGCGGTGACCGGCTGCGCGGTGCGCAGCAAGCGGGCATCGCCCATTTTGAGAATATCGCGGACCGTCATTTCAGCAGCTCCAATAAACCGGCTTCATCCAGCACCGCCAGGCCCAGCTCGCGGGCTTTGTCCAGCTTGCTTCCGGCCTCAGACCCGGCCACCACATAACTTGTTTTTTTACTCACCGAGCCGCTAACTTTGCCGCCTGCGGCCTCGATCAGGTCTTTGGCTGCATCCCGCCCCAAAGTTGGCAAGGTGCCGGTGAGCACCAGTGTCATGCCGGCCAAGGGCTTAGGGCCGGCGTCAGCAGGTGCGCCCTCAGGCCAAGACACGCCGCAGGCGCGTAGTTGCTCGACCACCTCACGGTTATGGGGCTGCTCAAAGAAGGTGCGAATACTCTTGGCCACGATAGGCCCGACATCGGACACACCCAGCAGGGTTTCTTCACTCGCGTCCATCACGGCATCCAGAGTGCCAAAGTGCCGGGCCAACTCTTTGGCGGTGGCTTCGCCCACATGGCGGATGCCCAGCCCGAACAAAAAGCGAGGCAAGGTGGTGCGCTTGGATTTCTCCAGCGCTTCCAGGATGTTGAGGGCGGACCGGTCGGCCATGCGGTCCAGGCTCGCCAGCGCGTTCAGGCCAAGCCGGTACAGGTCGGGCAGATTGCGGATGACATTGGCGTCCACCAGCTGCTCGACGAGCTTGTCGCCCAAGCCTTCGACTTCCACCGCGCGGCGCTGGGCGAAATGCAAAATGGCCTGCTTGCGTTGGGCGCTGCAAAACAGGCCACCGGTACAGCGGTAGTCCGCTTCGCCCTCCTCCCGCACGGCCGCCGATTGGCACACCGGGCAGATATGCGGCATGGTGAACTGCGCGGCATCGGCCACCCGCTTTTCGGCCACCACCGAGACCACTTCAGGAATGACATCGCCAGCTCGGCGAACAATCACGGTATCTCCCACCCGCACGTCTTTGCGGCGGGCCTCGTCCTCGTTGTGCAAGGTGGCATTGGTGACGGTGACCCCGCCCACAAACACCGGGGCAAGCTTGGCAACCGGCGTGAGCTTGCCGGTGCGGCCCACCTGGACATCGATCGCCAGCACGGTCGTGAGCTGTTCTTGGGCCGGATATTTGTGCGCGACCGCCCAACGGGGTTCCCGGGTCACAAAACCCAGGCGTTGCTGGAGAGCAAGGCTGTTGACCTTGTAGACCACGCCGTCAATGTCAAACGGCAAGGTATCGCGCCGCGCACCGATGTGCTGGTGATACGCTATCAATTCAGTAGCGCCACGCGCAATATCCACCTCGGCCGCGACCGGAAAACCCCATGATTTGAGGGTTTGGAGCATGGCGAAATGGGTGCCGAACTGCGGGCCGCCTGCGGTAGCGGGTGTGACTTCACCGAGCCCGTAGGCGAAAAAGCTCAAGGGGCGTTGCGCTGCAATGCCCGGGTCGAGTTGCCGCACGGCGCCGGCAGCAGCGTTGCGTGGGTTCACAAAGGTCTTTTCCCCTTTTTCGCCAGCCGCAATCCGGTTGCGTTGGCGCTCATTCAGCGCTTCAAAGTCATCGCGGCGCATGTACACCTCGCCACGCACTTCCAGCACTGGCGGCACACCCTCGGGCAAGCGCAAGGGGATCTGGCCGATGGTGCGGATGTTTTGGGTTACGTCTTCGCCGTATTCGCCATCGCCACGAGTGGTTGCTTGCACCAATACACCCTGCTGGTAACGCAGGTTCATGGCCAAGCCGTCGAACTTGAGCTCTGCCACATATTCCACCGCGGCATCCGAATCGCTGAGCTCCAGCTCCTTTCGCACCCGGGCATCAAAGGCCTGGGCACCGGTCGATTCGGTGTCGGTTTCGGTCCGGATGCTCAGCATGGGCACCGCGTGTCGCACGCTGGTGAAGGCATCGAGGGGTTTACCGCCTACCCGTTGCGTCGGGGAGTCCGCGCTCGCCCATTCGGGGTGGACTGCTTCCAGGGTTTGAAGCTCCCGAAACAGCCGGTCGTATTCCGCATCCGGCACTGTGGGGGCGTCGAGGACGTAATACGCATGGCCATGGGCGTGCAGTTGCTCACGCAGGGCCAAGAGGCGTTGGTGGGCAGCGGTATCCGGCTGTGCCGGCTCTAGTGAAAACAAGTCCAGCGTAGCCATAAAGAAGACAAAACTTAGCTGAAGAGGCGGCGCGCAATCGGCGAGCCGGCGGCAATATCGCGCTGCTCCAGCGTGTCGTAGAGCACCTGCAGGTCGGCCGCGATCATGTCCATGGTTTGCGGCGCCAATGGTTGACCGCGGTCGTCGGTAACCACGCCTTCCATGGCCTGTGCCAAGGCATTGGCGGTTTCCCGCATCCGGACAAATGGCTGCTCGCCGCGGTCCACCTGCGCCACATCAAGGTGCAAGGAAAGCTCGCGGATCGCGCTTTGGGCCGGGTCGTCTGCGAGCGCGGCTTGGGAATCAAAACCCAGCACCAACACCGGTGGCAAGCCCTCGGCCGCTGCCGGAAGCACCATGCGGCCGGGTATTGCACCTGCCACAAAGCCAAGGCGTGCAGCATTTTGATGGATATAGCCGGGGCTCCAGGACGCATTGCGGGCACGGATGGTGAAGCCGAGCTGCGCATCGTGCGCGCTGGCAAAGTGGTCGAGCTCGCGGGCGCGGGCCACTTCGTCGATCATTTCAGGGAACTCAGGCGTGGCGTTGATCGCATCGGCAAAGGCCTGGGTTTTGACCACATATTCGGAGTACTCAATGTCGTTGAGCGCGCCGGAGCGGTTCGCCAGCTGCACACCTGCTTGAAAGCCCCCGTAGCGCTGCCCCGCAGCGGGCACTTCCCAGATCTGGGTGTTCAGGTTGAAGCCCTCCACCGAGAAAGGCTTGGTGCCCGCACGCCGGGTGGCAGGCATGGCGGCCAAAGCGGCGTCGCCAGAGACGGCCGGTGTTGCCGGGTCCAGGGCGATGGTGGCAATCACATCGATCAGGGAGTCCATGGCGGGCCGCGCCGGTGGGCGGGGCAAGTTGAAGGCGGGGGTATCTGCGTCCACCTCAGTCAGGCTCGGCTCCATGGCCGAGGTGTCGTCTGTAGGCTCCTGGGGTGGCTGGGCCTGGCGGGGCGCACTGCGGCGCGAGGACCAGGCACCGTGGGCCACGACTCCGGCCAACACGATGCCGCCCGCGATGGCCAAACCGATTTGTAAATTGCTCATAGTGATGTGGTTACCGTTCAGGCGAGCTCAGCAAGGTGTACTGCAGACTCCATGTCCACCGCGACGATGCGCGAGACGCCTTGCTCCTGCATCGTGACGCCGATGAGTTGCTCTGCCATTTCCATGGCGATTTTGTTGTGACTGATAAACAGGAATTGGGTTCCCTTGCTCATGGCGGACACCAGCTTGGCGTAACGCTCGGTGTTGGCGTCGTCCAGCGGCGCGTCCACCTCGTCGAGCAAACAAAAGGGTGCGGGGTTGAGTTGGAAGATCGCAAACACCAGCGCGATCGCCGTGAGTGCTTTTTCGCCGCCCGACAGCAAGTGAATGGTCTGGTTCTTCTTGCCCGGGGGCTGGGCGATCACCTGCACACCGGAATCCAGAATTTCGTCACCCGTAATGACGAGGCGCGCATTACCACCACCGAAGAGCTCGGGGAACATCCGGCCGAAATGGGCGTTCACCTGGTCAAAGGTGCCTGACAACAGTTCGCGGGTTTCGGCGTCGATTTTGCGGATCGCGTCTTCCAGGGTGTTCATGGCCTGGGTCAAATCGACGTTTTGCATATCGAGGAACTGCTTGCGCTCGCGGGCCGCCGCCAGTTCTTCCAGCGCTGCCAGGTTCACGGCACCTAGCGCTGTGATTTCGCGGTTCAGGCGGTCGATGTCGCCTTGCATGCCAAACAGCCGCACATTGCCATCTTTGATGCTCTGCTCGATCGCAACAAGGTCGGCCTGCGCGTCGGCGAGTTGGTTCTCGTACTGCTCAAAGCCCAAGCGGGCTGCTTGCTCCTTGAGCTGGAATTCGGTGATGCGCTGGCGCAAGGGGTCGAGTTCACGCTCGAGTTGCAAGCGGCGCTCGTCGCTGGCGCGCAGCTTGGCGGTTAGGTCGTCGTATTCGCTGCGCTTGGCACCAAGGACCTGTTCCCGCTCGAGCTTCAAGGCCAAGGCGTTTTGCAGCCCTGCTTGTGCAGCGGCGTCGGTCAGGCGATTCAGCTCATCTTGCGCCCGCTGCTCTTCGGCCTGAATGCTCTGGTTTTGCTGGATGGCGGTTTCAATGGCGCGCGAGAGTTCGGCATTGCGGGCTTGCAAACTGCGTTGGGCAAACACGGCTTCTTGCGCCTGCCGCTCGAGGCTGCGCTGTTGTTCGCGGCACTGGTTCAACTTGCCTTGGAGCTCAATGACCCGCTCGTCCAGTTGGGCGTGGCGCTCCTGGCTATCGGCCAGCTGCATGTCCAAGGACTCGAAGCGGGCCTCTGCCTCGACCCGGCGCTCCTGCAAATCGTCGAGCTGGGCTTCCACCTCGGCCATGTCGGCTGCGATTTGCGCACTGCGGGCACGGGTTTGCTCCAACATCTGAGACAAGCGCAGCGTCTCCACTTGCAGCTCGTGCGCGCGGCTCTGGGTTTCCGCGGCTTCGCGGCGGGCACTTACCAGGCGCTGGGCGCTCTCGGCATAGGCGCTCTCGGCGCGGCTCAGCGCGACCCGGGATTCATCGGCGATCAGCACCTGGGCGCGGACTTGCTTTTCGAGGTTTTCAATCTCTTGCGCGCGCGCCAACAAGCCTGCCTGCTCCGAGTCTTGGGCGTAAAAACTCACGCTATGTGCGGTGACCACATGGCCCGATTTGACGAAGATGCTTTCGCCGGCTGTCAATTGGTCGCGCTGGCCCAGCGCTTCTTCAAAGCTGCTGGCGGTGTAACAGCCGTGCAGCCAGTCGGTGAGCACCGCTTTTTGGCCCGCGTCGTGGACGCGTAGCAAGTCTGACAAGCGCGGCAAACGGCCGGAGGGCTCGGAAACCTGCGCCGAAGGCGGGCTGTAAAACGCGAGTTTTGCGGGGGGGCCTTCGTGGACAAAGGCTTTGAGTATGTCGAGGCGGGACACCTCCAGCCCACCCAGTCGCTCGCGCAGTGCACCTTCGAGCGCGTTTTCCCAGCCTTGTTCGATATGGATGCGGCTCCACAGTCCCTGCAAATGGTCCAGGCCGTGTTTGGCCAGCCAGGGTTGCAACTTGCCGTCAGTCTTGACCTTTTCTTGCAGCGCTTTGAGGGCCTCGAGCCGTGCGGAGAGGTCAGATTGGCGAGAAGACTCGGCATTGACCCGGCTTTGCTGCTCTTTGCGGGCTTCGTCCAGCTGGGGCACCGCTTCTTGCAACTCTTGCAGGCGGGCATCCGCAATCTGATGGCTTTCCTGCGCCACTTCTAACTGCTCTTGGAGGCCCTGCAAGCGGGATTCGTCCGGGGCAGACAGCGCGTTGCGGTCGGTGGAAAGCCGGTCACGGCGGCTACCCAGCTGGCGGCTTTGCTCTTCAATGCCGCGCTGCTCGGCAGCCAACACCTGGATCTGTTGTTGCACCTGAGTGACCGCTCCGCGCTGGTCATTGGCGGCACCCTGGGCTTTGGCCAGTGCCTCTTCCACGTCCGGTAACTGTTGCGCCTGCTCTTCGACCTGGGCGGCCAGCAACTCGGTTTGCTCTTCGCCCATAGCCGCCAGTTCGGCCAAGCGCTCCATTTCGTTCTGGGCGTCGTCTTTGCGGGTGGCCCACTGGGCGATTTGCTCTTTCAAAGTGATCAGGCGCTGCTCGACCCGCTGACGCCCCTCCACCACAAAGCGGATTTCGGCCTCCAAGCGGCCGACATCGGTGCTGGCCTCGTACAGCAAGCCTTGGGCTTGGTTCACCTGATCACCCGCTGCGTAATGCGCTTGGCGCACGGTCTCCAGATCGGCTTCGATATGGCGTAGATCGGCCATGCGCGCTTCGAGCGCATTAACTGCGGCAAGCCCTTCGGTTTGCACTTTGGCTTTGTCGGCCAGGGCCTCAGCCCGTTTCAAAAACCACTGCTGATGCTGCTTCAGGGTGACTTCGGACTGCAAGGCGTTGTACTTTTGGGCGACTTCGGCCTGCTTTTCAAGGCGGTCGAGGTTGCTCCCCAGTTCGCGCAAGATGTCTTCCACCCGGGTCAGGTTTTCGCGGGTATCGGACAGGCGATTTTCAGTTTCGCGACGGCGCTCTTTGTATTTAGAGACGCCGGCTGCCTCTTCAAGGAAAAGGCGCAGCTCTTCGGGTTTGGATTCAATGATCCGGCTGATCGTGCCCTGGCCGATGATGGCGTAAGCCCTTGGCCCAAGACCGGTGCCAAGAAACACATCTTGCACATCGCGGCGGCGCACCGGCTGGTTATTGATGAAATAGCTGCTGGTGCCGTCCCGGGTCAACACCCGTTTGACGGCAATTTCGCCGAACTGGCCCCACTGCCCGCCGGCGCGGTGGTCGGCATTGTCAAACACCAACTCCACACTGGATCGGCTGGCAGGTTTGCGGGTCGTGGTGCCATTGAAGATCACGTCTTGCATCGACTCGCCGCGCAATTCGCTGGCCTTGCTTTCACCCAGCACCCAACGCACCGCATCCATGATGTTGGATTTGCCGCAGCCATTCGGCCCCACCACCCCGACTAGTTGCCCGGGGAGCAGGAAGTTCGTGGGTTCAGCAAATGACTTGAAGCCCGAGAGCTTGATGGAATTGAGTCGCACGGTGGAGCTTGATTGACGCTAAGTATTTGATTTTATTGAGCTTTGCCGGTGTCGCACCGACACAGACGAGCCGCGGATGATACCGCGCGGTGCCCTCATCACCTGAAAGCGGCAGGCGGCCTAAGCAGCAAGTCCGAGGTACTGGGCGACTTCAGCCTTCAAAAGGAGCAGTTCAGGCGCCAACTCGGTGTAAGCGGCAGACACCGCAGCAACGTCTCCCTTTTTGCTCATGAGCTCGACCTCTGACACACGGCCATACAGCTCGGTGGTGCAAAAAATCGGGATAAAACCCTTCAAGGGGTGAAGCAAGTGGTTGGCGCCTTTGAGATCACCCTGGGCCAACAGCTCGGTGATGGCAGGTACATCGTTCGTCAGGGACTCGAGCACCATGGGCAGCATCTCTCGCAACGCGCCTTCATCGCCGATTTGCTCCATGGCACCCGCAATATTCAGGTAGCGTGGGGCATCACCGTGGGATGGGATTGCTGACATGGCTCACTCCTCAAATTCAAAGCTGGGCTAACCCGATGGCCAGCAGCCCCTGAGTTTAACGATGACTCAGGGATAATGCGGCCCCATGAATCCGAATTTGTCCCGCCTGCAGGCCTACCCCTTTGAACGCCTGCGCCAATTGTTTACCGCAGTCACGCCTAACGCGGCCTTCAGCCCGATCAGCCTGGGGATCGGCGAGCCCCGCCACCCGACACCACAACTGATCAAGGACGCTTATTGCCACGCGATCCAATCGGGCGAAAGCGGGCTCGCCGCCTATCCTGCGACGGCTGGTGACCCCAAGCTCCGTCAATCCATAGTGAACTGGATTCAGCGCCGCTATGGGCTCGCGCTTAACCCGGCCACCCAGGTGCTGCCGGTCAATGGATCGCGGGAGGCCTTGTTCGCTTTTGCCCAGGTGGTTATCAACCCGTCGGCTTGCGATGACACGGTGCAGGTGGTGTGCCCCAATCCGTTTTACCAAATCTACGAGGGGGCGGCCCTGTTGAGTGGCGCGCAGCCTTACTTTGTGCCGTCTGTCGCCGATCGCAATTTCGCCCAGGACTGGGACAGCGTGCCAGCCTCGATCTGGCAAAACACCCAACTGATGTTTGTGTGTTCCCCGGGCAACCCTGCGGGCGCCGTGATGCCGCTCTCAGAGTGGGAGAAGCTGTTTGCCCTGAGTGATCAGTACGGGTTTGTGATTGCCTCGGACGAGTGCTACAGCGAGATCTATTTCCGGGACGAGGCGCCTTTGGGCGGCCTCGAAGCTGCAGTACGCTTGGGACGAACCGACTTCAAGAATCTGGTGTCGTTCACCAGCCTGTCCAAGCGCAGCAACGTTCCCGGCATGCGAAGCGGCTTCTGCGCGGGCGACGCGCAGTGGATTCAAAAATTCTTGCTCTACCGCACCTACCATGGCAGCGCCATGAGTCCGGTGGTGCAGGCGGCCAGCATTGCCGCATGGGACGACGAGGCCCACGTCATTGATAACCGGGCGAAGTACCGCACCAAGTTTGCAGAGGTGACACCACTCCTGGCCGAGGTCATGGATGTGGCTTTGCCGGATGCCGGCTTTTATTTGTGGGCTGATGTCAAAGGCAGCGACACCGAGTTCGCCCGCGACTTGCTCGCTCAATACAATGTGACCGTGTTGCCGGGTAGCTACCTGGCACGTGAAGCCCATGGTTTCAACCCTGGCGCAGGCCGTATCCGCATGGCGCTGGTGGCAGAGGCCGCAGAGTGTGTCGAAGCCGCCCAACGCATCGTGCAATTTGTGAAAAACCGGGCGGCCTGAGCACACCGCGGCCCCCTCCCCCTTTAACTCCTGAAAACTCCATGACACAACAACTCCAAACCGTGATCGAAGCTGCGTGGGAAGACCGCGCGAATATCTCTGTGGCCTCTGCGCCTGCTGAAGTCCGCGATGCCGTGGAACACGTCCTGAATGAACTCGATGCGGGCCGCCTGCGTGTTGCCACCCGTGAAGGCGTGGGCCAGTGGACGACCCACCAATGGATCAAAAAGGCAGTGTTGTTGAGCTTTCGCCTCAAAGACAACGAAATCGTTCAATCCGGCGACCTCGGCTTCTATGACAAGGTACCCACCAAGTTTGCCGGCATGAGCGCTGAAGCCATGAAGGCGACCGGTGTGCGCGTGGTGCCTCCGGCAGTGGCACGTCGCGGCAGTTTCCAGGGCAAGGGCGTGATCCTGATGCCGTCGTACTGCAACATCGGCTCTTATGTGGATGAGGGCACCATGGTCGATACATGGGCCACGGTCGGCTCTTGTGCCCAGATCGGTAAAAACGTGCACCTGTCCGGTGGTGTTGGCATTGGTGGCGTTTTGGAACCGATGCAAGCAGGCCCGACCATCATTGAAGACAATTGCTTTGTGGGCGCGCGCTCCGAGGTGGTCGAGGGCGTGATCGTCGAGGAAAACTCGGTGATCTCGATGGGTGTGTACATCGGGCAAAGCACTCCGATTTATGACCGCGCCACAGACACTGTGAGCTACGGCCGCGTGCCTGCCGGCTCGGTGGTGGTGAGCGGCAACCTGCCCAAGGGTGACGGCAAATACAGCATGTACGCAGCGATCATTGTGAAAAAGGTCGATGCCAAAACACGCTCCACGACCAGCTTGAACGACCTGTTGCGCGACTAAGCGCATCCCACGGAAGGCAACTATGGCCACGACCGGCACCGCGCAACCCGTTGGCACGATGGAGCGCATCCTGCGCCTGATGAGTGAGAAGAAGGCGTCCGACGTCTACCTCTCGGCCCATGCGCCCGCGCTCATCAAAATCAACGGGCAATGTGTCCCGATCAATAGCCAGACCTTGCCTTCTGATGCGCCCAAAAACCTGCTGGCGGAAGTGTTGCAACCGCAGCAGATTGCTGAATTGGAGCGAACCGGCGAGCTCAACATCGGTTTCCCGATTCCCGGAGTGGGCCGGTTCCGCGTAAGTGCAATGCGCCAGCGCGGCACGATTGCGGCAGTCATCCGTTACATCAGCGTGGATGTGCCCCCGCTGCACAGCCTGCAACTGCCGCCGGTTCTGGCCGACTTGATCATGGAAAAGCGCGGCTTGTTGCTGATGGTCGGTGCCACCGGTGCCGGCAAAAGCACCACCCTCGCATCGATGCTGGACCACCGCAATGAAAATGTGTCCGGCCATATTCTGACCATCGAAGACCCGGTGGAATTTTTGTTCCGGAACAAGAAATCGGTGGTCAACCAGCGGGAGGTTGGAACCGATACCGAGTCTTTGCAAGTTGCGCTGAAAAATGCGCTGCGCCAGGCACCGGATGTGATTTTGATCGGTGAAATCCGCGACCAGGAAACCATGTCAGCTGCGATTGCCTACGCGCAATCGGGCCACCTGTGCCTGGCCACGATGCACGCCAACAACAGCTACCAAGCGCTGAACCGCATCTTGAGCTTCTACCCGGTGGAAGTTCGCCCCACCATGCTAGGTGATCTGGCCACAGCCTTACGCGCGATCGTGTCGCAGCGCTTGATGCGCACGACCTCGGGCTTGCGCGCCCCTGCAGCAGAGGTGTTGCTCAATACCAAGCTGGTAGCCGAAATGATCGAAAAAGGCGACTTCTCGGCGGTGCGCGAAGCGATGGAGCAGTCGATGGCCGAGGGCTCTCAAACCTTCGAGGCAGACATCGCGCGCCTGATCCAAGACGGCGTGGTAGATCGCAAAGAAGGCTTGGCCCATGCGGACTCGCCCACCAACCTGATGTGGCGTTTGCAAAACGACTTCACCAAGGCCGCGCAGAGCGCCGCCTTGCCGGAGGAAGACGATGAAGCGTCTTTCACCGAAATTACCCTGGATGTAAAACACTGATGACGAGAACCCTGCAGCTCACCGAGCAACTGATATCCATGGCGTCGGTGACGCCTTCCGACGGTGGCTGCCAGGCCTTGATCGCAGAACGACTGCGCCCATTGGGCTTTGTGTGTGAAACCGTAGAGAGCGGCCCCGATGACTTCCGGGTCACCAATTTATGGGCCAAACGACCTGCAGGCCCCGCAAGTAATGCGCAAGCAGCTAGCAAAACTATAGCAAAGACGCTGGTGTTCGCCGGGCACACGGATGTGGTGCCCACCGGGCCCCAAGCCCAATGGGACAGCCCCGCTTTTGTACCCAGCCACCGCGACGGCAAGTTGTTCGGCCGTGGCGCGAGCGACATGAAAACCTCGCTGGCAGCCTTTGTGGTGTCGATTGAAGAGTTTTTGGCGGAGTACCCGGCGCCAGACCTCAACATCGCGTTGCTATTGACCAGCGACGAAGAAGGCCCTGCACTCGACGGCACCGTGGTGATGTGCCAATTGCTGCAAGCCCGCGGCGAGGTGTTGGACTATTGCATCGTGGGTGAACCCACCTCGGTCGAGCGCACCGGTGACATGATCAAAAATGGTCGCCGCGGGACCATGAGCGGCAAGCTCACGGTCAAGGGTGTGCAAGGTCATATTGCCTACCCGCATTTGGCTAAAAATCCGATCCATTTGGCAGCCCCGGCCCTTGCCGAATTGGTTGGCATTGAATGGGACAAGGGCAATGACTACTTCCCGGCCACAACCTGGCAGGTCAGCAACATTCACGGCGGAACTGGCGCGAGCAACGTCATCCCCGGTCATGTGGTGATTGACTTCAATTTCCGTTTTTCAACTGAATCCACGCCGGAGAGCTTGCAAAAGCGATTGGCCAGCGTGTTGGCCAAGCACGAACTCGACTACGACCTCGTCTGGACCATAGGCGGCCTTCCATTCTTGACGACGCCCGGCCCGCTGGTGGATGCGGTGCGTGATGCCATCCGGGCGGAGACCGGTATCGAGACCCAACTCTCCACCACCGGCGGCACCAGTGACGGGCGGTTCATCGCCCAGGTGTGCGCCCAAGTCGTCGAAGTCGGCCCGCCAAACGCCACCATCCACAAAATCAACGAGCATGTGAAGGTTGCAGATATCGAGCCGCTTAAAAACATTTACCGCCGTGTGCTCGAGAACCTGAACAAGGCGGGTGCGGCATGAACTTGTTAGCACTGGTTGCGGAATCCAAGCAGCGACTTGAGGAGGCCGGCGTGTCCTTCGGGCATGGCACTACCAACGCGGCAGACGAAGCAGCTTGGCTGGTGTTGCATGCCCTGAATCTGCCGCTTGATACCCCGCTGGGACCCGATGATGAGGCATCAAAACGGCCGGTAGCCCCCGAAGAATATGCGCAAGCCGCTACGCTTTTAGGAGCGCGCATCAGCACGCGCAAGCCTGCTGCCTACCTGACCCGTGAGGCGTGGTTGCAGGGCGTGCCGTTTTACGTCGACGAGCGCGTGATTGTTCCGCGCTCGCTGATTGCAGAGCTGCTGGTGGACGGCGGTATCGACTACTGGCTTTTGGAGAGCACCCACAAGGTGCTGGATTTGTGCACCGGCAATGGCAGTTTGGGCATTCTTGCGGCGATGGTGTACCCCGATGTGGTGGTGACCGCCGCCGACATTTCGGCAGATGCCTTGGCAGTCGCACGCATCAATGTCGACAAACACGCAATGCAAGAGCGCATCACCCTAGTGCAGTCCGACGGTTTGAATGCGGTGCACGACACGTTTGACTTGATTCTCTGCAACCCGCCATATGTCAATGCCCAAAGCATGGCTTCGCTGCCTGCCGAATACAAAGCCGAACCCTTTATTGCCCTAGACGGGAATCAAGCCGGTGGCAGTGGCGATGGCATGGACTTTGTCCGCACTCTTTTGAGCAGCGTGTGTTCGAAGATGACTGAAGATGGGGTGCTCGTCCTCGAAATCGGCAACGAGCGCGAATTTTTTGAAGCCGCTTTCCCGGATCTCGAAGTCGTCTGGCTCGAAACAAGCGCAGGTGAAGACCAGGTGCTACTGGTGACCTATGACGCTTTGCAGCGCTTGCAGACACACTGAACTTTTTCTCTGAATTGATCAGCGCCGTGTCGGGGCTGATAAACCATTGCCCGCCACAAACGGGGCCACTATCTGCGGCTCGCGCCGCATTCACATCATGATTACTCTCAAAAATGTCACCTTGCGCCGCAGCGCCAAGGTGTTGCTCGAAGGCGCCTCCGTCGCCCTGAACCCGGGCGAAAAAGTCGGCCTGGTCGGCCGCAATGGGGCCGGTAAGTCGAGCCTGTTTGCGCTGCTCAATGGCAACCTGCATGAGGATGCCGGCGAGTACTACATTCCTGCTCAGTGGCGCATGGGTCAGGTAGCGCAGGACATGCCCGAAACCGAACAGGGTGCTACCGACTTTGTGATCGAGGGTGATACACAACTGGGGGCTGCACGTGCTGAGGTGACGGCTGCCGAGGCAACCGATGATTACGAGCGCATGGCAAATGCCTACACAGCGCTCCACGATGCGGGTGAGTACGATGCGGCGGCCCGCGCGCAAGCACTAATTTTGGGTCTTGGATTCAAAACTACCGAGCTCGACAAGCCGGTGAACAGCTTCTCAGGTGGTTGGCGGATGCGTTTGCAGTTGGCGCGCGCACTGATGTGCCCGAGTGACCTGCTGCTGCTGGATGAGCCAACCAACCACTTGGATTTGGATGCACTGGTGTGGCTGGAAGCATGGCTCAAAAAGTACGAAGGCACTATGGTCGTCATCAGCCACGATCGGGAGTTTTTGGATGCGGTGACCAATGTCACGCTGCACATCGACATGGGCAAGCTGGTGCGTTACGGTGGCAACTACAGCAAGTTTGAGGATATGCGCGCCGAACAAATGGAGCTGCAGCAAAACGCCTTCTCCAAGCAGCAGGACAAGATTGCCCACTTGCAGAAGTTCATTGCCCGTTTCAAGGCCAAGGCCAGCAAAGCCAAGCAGGCCCAGAGCCGTGTTAAGGCCCTGGACCGGATGGAGAAAATTGCGCCCTTGCTTTCGGAAGCGGACTTCAGCTTCGAGTTCAAAGAGCCAGCGAACTTACCCAACCCTATGCTGTCCATGCAGGGGGTGAATTTTGGCTACCCGCCCCCTGAAGATGCCCCCAAAGGCACGCCCCCCACGGTGATCGTGCACAACGTCAGCAAGTCTGTGCTGGCGGGCCAACGTATTGGTATCTTGGGCGCAAACGGCCAGGGCAAGTCGACCCTGGTAAAAACCGTCGCGCGGGACCTTAAAACCCTTGGCGGTGAGGTCACAGAAGGCAAAGGCCTGAACATTGGTTACTTTGCGCAGCAGGAACTGGATGTGCTGCGGCCGGATGAGACGCCACTGGAACACATGATCCGGTTGGTCAAAGATATGACAGCCGCCGGAAGGATTGCCGGTCAACAAACCCGTGAACAGGATCTTCGCAGCTTTCTGGGGACCTTCAATTTCAGCGGCGACATGGTGAAACAGTCGGTCGGCAGCATGAGCGGAGGCGAAAAAGCGCGCCTGGTGCTGTGCATGATCGTTTGGCAACGCCCTAACCTCTTGTTGCTGGATGAGCCAACCAACCACTTGGATTTGGCGACCCGTGAAGCGCTTGCGATGGCACTGAATGAGTTTGAAGGCACTGTGATGCTGGTCAGCCACGACCGGGCGCTGCTTCGGTCGGTTTGCGATGAGTTTTGGATGGTGTCGCGCGGTGGCGTAGAGCCGTTCGACGGCGACCTGGACGATTACCAGCGCTATTTGCTGGACGAAGCCAAGCGCCAGCGCGAGCTTGCCAAAGAGGAAGCCAAAGCGGGTGCTATTGCCCCGTCACCCGCTGCCTCTGCCCTGCCCGTGGCTCCCGCCGGCCCCAACGCAGATAGCATCAAGAAATGGAAGAAAGAGTTGGCGCAGGTAGAAGCCCAAATGGCGACCCTTAATACCGAAGGGGCCGAATTGGAGGCCAAGCTGTCTACCAACCCCCACCCTTCCGTGATTGCTGAGGCTGGGAAACGCTTGAAGGTAGTCAATGCCGAGCTGCAAACCCTCGAAGAGCATTGGTTGGAGCTGACAACGCAACTCGAAGCGTAAAGGCTTCTGCACGCGGGAGAGGCCTAAACACCCTCTCCCGTGCGTTACCCACGCTCACGAATGACATTTCGCAAACGTAAAAAAACCCGCCATTTCGCAATGACGGGTTTTTATCCACTTGTAGCGTGGTGGGAACTGAGAGATTCGAACTCTCGACCTACGGATTAAGAGTCCGCTGCTCTACCAGCTGAGCTAAATTCCCAATAAAATTGGTGGGACCAGCGGGGGTCGAACCCACGACAAACGGATTAAAAGTCCGCTGCTCTACCAACTGAGCTATGGTCCCGACAGTGTTCTTTAATTACTTAATGAACCCTGCGAAGCCTCAAATTATAGCGCGGTTTTTTGGGTCAAAACGCTGTTTGAGGATAATTTATCAATAATCCACCCGGCAGCACACATGCCAAAGGTGGCAGTCACGCTGACCATGGAGCCATACCCGTGGCAATTGAGCGTGCCATCGCCTTCCAGGGCGCACGAAGCATCGGGGCCGCGCACGGCCTCTTTGCTGTACACACAAGAAACGCCGATGGACTTTCCTTCTTTAGGCGCTCCATGCTCCTTGCGCAAGCGGTATCGGAGTTGTGCGAGCAAGGGGTCGTGGGTGCAGACACTCAGGTCTCCAATCTCTACCAAATGCGCCGCCCGCTTGCCACCTGCGGCACCCACCGAAATCATCAGTTTCTTATTGAGGCGGGCCCACGCCGCGATCGCTGTCTTGGCGCGAACCTGATCGCAAGCATCAATCACCGCATCCACCTCGGATCCAAGAATGCCGGGCCAGTTGTCTTGCGTCACGAAGTCATCGACCAAGTGCAATTTGCAGGCTGGATTGATCTGCCCGATGCGCTGTGCCATGGCCTCGATTTTTGACTGGCCAACGGTATCGGTCAGTGCGTGCAATTGCCGGTTGATGTTCGACTCAGACACATGGTCCATGTCCACCAACGTGAGCTCTGCAATACCGCTACGAGCAAGCGCCTCTGCAGCCCAAGACCCTACCCCACCGATTCCGATGACCGCCACATGCGCGTTTCGGATGCTGCGAGCGGGCTCTTGGCCATAGAGACGCGAAAGTCCTGAAAACCGTCGCTCACCATCCACGGCCGAAGGATCTAAATCGACCGACACCGTCACTTCAACCGAGCCAAACGATCTTTAGCAGCGGATGCTGCTTCGGACGAAGGGTAAGTGCTGAGCAACTCCTCGAGGGTCTTCTTACCGCCCTTGGCATCTTTGAGCTCAAGAAGACAATTGGCAAGTGCCAAAAGTGCCTCAGGCGCACGCTGGTGATCAGGCGACTGTTGGACCAGCAAGCGGAAGTTGGTCAGGGCGCTCTTGTAGTCCTTGGTCGCGTACTGAGCGCTACCCGTCCAATAGAGTGCCGACGGACGGAAGCCGGAATTCGTGTATCGAATCAAAAAATCCGAAAACAAAGACTCGGCAACCGCGAAGTCGCCTTTTCTAAAGACAGCCAGTGCCGCGTCAAAGTCCCGTTTTTCCGCTACCTCCACCAGAAAATCACGCCCTTCCCAGCTGATTTTCATCGGCTCCAGCTTGCGCAAGCGGTCTTCCCACGATTGGGCTGAGTCCTTTTGCTTGCGCTGGACATCAGCCACATCCTTGGTGAGCTGCTCAACCTGCCCGCGCAGACGGGCATTTTCTACCCGGCTTGTCTCCAGCTGATTCTGCAACTCCACCAGAGACCGGCGAAGTTGAGAAGACTCTTCGGTCATCAGTCTTTGGAGGTCCGCTGACTTTTGCTCTGAGTCGGCGCGCACGGCCTCGATTTTTTGTCGCAAATCGAGGATGGCGCGGCGCGCTTCATCATCGTCAAACAAGCCCGCTGCAGCAGGACCTACGCCACAAACAATCGTCAGGGCCAGGGCTGTTGCTCGCAATCGGTGAACCGGTAAACGCATGGTCGGCATTAACGGTAGCTGAATTCAGCGCGGCGGTTCTTCTCGAGGGCAGCCTCGCTATTGCCGGTCACAGCAGGTTTCTCTTTGCCGAAACTCACAGATTCCATCTGGGATTCCGCAACGCCCAGCAGGGATAGCGCTTTGCGCACTGCGTCCGCCCGCTTTTGGCCCAATGCGAGGTTGTATTCACGTCCACCACGCTCATCGGTATGGCCTTCCAGGTTCACTTTGCGTGACTTGTCGGCTTTCAAATAGCGAGCGTGTGATTCCAATGTGGACTGAAATTCAGCGCGGATCACGAAGCTGTCATAGTCAAAGTAGACGGTTCTTTGCGCTGCGCTCAAGGCCGGGTCTTGTTTGGATTTGTCGAGCTCAACACTGGTAACTGCGCTCTTTGACACACCAGAGCCATCGCCGGCTTGTGCTGCCATGCCACCCGCGTTAACCGCCTGACCGCTTTTGTCTTCCACGGGAACGTTGTCCAACTTCACGGACGAACCGCAGGCACTCAAAACTGCTGCCACGGAAACTGCCAATACAAACTTCTTCATCTGCTCTCTCCAAGTAAATTAATGTTTATTTCTGTGCGGGACCCCAATCGGGCTCCCGTATGTCACCGGATTGACCGGCAAGTCGAGCTTTGATTCGCCCATCCAAGGACGATGTCATCAAAGCCTCTTTTCCTTGCATCAGGGTGGCGTAAATCACCATCCTGCTGTTTGGCGAAAAGCTGGGACTCTCATCGGCGGTCGTATCGGTGATGGCCACTGCGGTGCCGGACGCAAGGTCCATGACATGCAGCTTGAAGGCGCCGCTTACCCGCGAAATATAGGCGAGCCACTTTCCATCAGGACTCAACGCTGGCGAGATGTTGTAGTTGCCGGAAAAAGTGATCCGCTCGGCGTTGCCGCCGGTAACACCCACCCGATAAATCTGCGGAGCACCGCCACGGTCACTGACAAAGTAAATACTTTTGCCATCCGGGGAGTAAACCGGCTCCGTATCGATTGCCGAAGACTGCATCAGACGGCGTGGCTCTCCGCCACGGGCATCCATGACGAAAAGCTGCGAACCGCCGTCACGACTAAGCGTTAATGCGATGGCGCTACCATCAGGAGACCATGCCGGCGCACTGTTGGAGCCCTTGAAGCTTGCGACCAATCTGCGTTTGCCGGAATCTATGTCTTGGACGTAAACCACTGGCTTCCGGGCTTCGAACGACACATAGGCAAGTTGATTTCCATTAGGCGCCCAAGCCGGGGAAATGATTGGCTCTGGGCTACTGAATGCGGGTTGCGCATTTTCTCCGTCGGCATCCGCAACCCACAGGCGATAGTTAGACCCAGCTTTGGTTACGTATGTCAGTCGTGTAGAAAAAATCCCTTTATCGCCTGTGAGCCGTTCGTAAACAAAGTCGGCAATCCGGTGGGCTGTCAGTCGCAGATCTCCCGCGGGGACTGCATGACTCTGGCCACCGAGATCCTGATTCCGAACCGTGTCCCACAGCCTGAACCTCACGTCGTACCGGCCGTCCGCCAGTCGGGTGACGCTTCCTGCGACCAACGCATCAGCGCCGCGCAGGCGGATGACGGACAAATCAGGTCTTGCAGTTTCATCCAGCCCGGGTGCTGTATCGAGCGGTTTGAATTGCCCGCTGCGCTCCAGGTCTGCCTGAACAATGGCCGCAATCTTCTGGGGCGACTGATCGTCACCCCGGAAACCGGAAATCGCAACGGGTATCTGAGTCAAACCAACTCCGGATACTTCAACTCTAAACTGGGCTTGCGCTTGCAAAGCCAGCAAACCCAACACACAAGAAACCAAAAATTTTTTCATTACGTAGATTATCGTTGCTGTGTCACGAGGACTTCAGAGGCGCCTAGGCTCTCTTGGTAACCAATGGGTGCTCTGATTTGTTTTGTTGAAATTCGTTCCCGAACCAAGCGGGCATTCACGTTTTCCATGTCCCGACTGCTCTCTCGATGCCATAGGTGATAGACCTCAGTCGACCAGAAGCCGTTTTTGCGGCACAAGCCCGCGTTATGGAGACGAAGAACGAAATCGGCGTCTTCGTGCCCCCACCCTACAAAAGTCTCATCAAAGCCGTTGACCGCAATGTAGTCAGACTTAAACAGTGCCATGTTGCAACTGCGAATTGCTTTCCACTTGAACGAGCGCTGGAGTCTTGATGGGAAATCCGGTAAACGGAGTTTGGCGCCTAGCTTGCTGCTCTCACCCCGCACACGCCGGCCCATCCAAACAGGCCAAGACTGGTCGATCACTGTGGCTTCGCTGCTCAGCACCTTGCGCGTGAATGCCTCACTTAGCAGAACCCTGCTTCCATTTACAAAGCAATTCTTTTGCGCGAGAGATCGGTGCCGAGCAACAAAATCCACTTCGGGCACGCAGTCCCCGTCGAGAAGTATCAGGTAGCTGCCTGACGAGGCTGCGACACCCAAGTTGCGGGCCTGGGCAGCTGTGAAGCCCACATCGGGGTGCCACACGTGGGTCAAAGGGAAAGACGCGCTTGCTTGCAGCCCATGGATTCGCGCTTGATGGCTGGGAGTTGATCCATCGTCGGCGATGATCACTTCAAAGTTTTTATCAAACTGATGCTCCAGAGCACCAACAACACACGCGAGCGCGTCGCTCCGGTTGTAGGTGGTGATGACGATGGAGATAAGGTCTGCGCAGGACATTTTCGACTAGACTAGGCCGCCCTCTTGCACAGCCGCAAACAGACAGCATGTCGATGCTCAGGAGAGGGCCGAACCTTTTGGATGTTATCACCCCATGCCGACCATCTCCGTCTACATCATTGCCTACAACGAAGTGGCAAAAGTGCAACCAGCGATAGAGAGTGTTTCTTGGGCAGATGAGGTCATCCTGGTGGACTCAAATAGTACCGACGGTACCGCCGAGTTGGCCCAGAGTCTGGGCGCGCGAGTAGTCCAAGTCGAATTCAAGGGATTTGGTCACCTGCGTAACCAAGCCATTGCAGCCTGTACCAAGGACTGGATTTTCAGCCTGGATGCTGATGAGCGTTGCACACCACAAGCCGCCCAAGAAATTCAATCGCTCATCAATAGTCCCCAAGCGCTCGACGTTTATCACACGCCCCGCCGCAATTACTTTATGGGAAAGTGGATCAAGCACTCGGGCTGGTATCCCAATTACCGACAGCCACAGTTGTTCCGTCGAGGAACCATGAGTTACGACATGAAGCCGGTTCATGAAGGCTATGTGCTTCATTCAGATAAGCCCATTGGACATATGGTGCAAGAGATTTGGCAATTCCCATTCAAGAACATGGCTGAAGTGATGCACAAAGCTAACCGATATTCAAGCCTAGGTGCTGAGAAGATCAAGCACAAGAAGATCACCATGTTTACCGCACTCAGTCATGGCATTTGGGCATTCGTAAAGCACTTCTTCTTTAAAAAGGGCTTTCTGGATGGTTGGGCAGGCTTCGTCATTGCGCTTGGCAATTTTGAGGGCACATTCTTTAGGTACGTGAAAGCGATTGAACTTCAGCAAGGCGAACGTTGGAAGGCGCCTGCGGCAAGCAATAGGACTGGCAATGAATAAGGAGGACCGGGCGCTCTACATCCGGCTTATGGGCTTTCTGAAGCCCTACTGGAAAGCCTTTTCGATCGCTGTAGCTTGCATGGTGTGCACTGCGGCAACGGAGCCAATGTTCCCCGCCATCATGAAGTACCTGCTGGACTCAGGGTTTCAAACAGCAGACAAAAAAATGGTTTGGCTTATTCCGGCGAGCATTGTGCTGCTGTTCGTTGTACGTGGTCTTTTGTCTTTTGTTACGAACTACCTGATGACGTGGGTTTCGACGCGTTTGGTTGTCGACTTGCGACGCGCCATGTTTGACAAGCTTTTGAGTGCGCCAACGCAGGTTTTCCAGTCTGAGCCGGCGTCTCGCTGGATATCGCGTTTGCTTTACGACGTGGACAACATCAACCAAGCGGCAACCAATGTTTTGGTGACTGCATTGAGAGAGTCGTTAACCGCCATTGCGCTTCTCAGCTACCTGCTTTACCTAGACTGGAGGCTCACTCTGGTTACATTGACGGTAGGCCCCATCATCGCGATCCTCATTCAGAGCTTTGGAAAGCGCATCAGGAAAGCGAGCAAGGCCAGTCTCGAGTCCTTACGTGCGATCGCCCACACCGTAGAAGAAACAACTGCTGCCAACAGAGTAATCAAGGTGTACGGCGGGCAAGAGCAACAAAGAGCCAGATTCCATCGTGTCACCGAAAGCTTCCGGCGGAGCATGATGCGCGAAGCTGTGCCGGCATCTGCTCTGACACCTATTACCCATATCGCCGCGTCGTTCGCCATAGCTTTCATCATTTTCATGGCGCTTAGTCGGTCTATGGGGCAGGCAGGGGATTCAGCGGGTGGCTTTGTATCATTTATCACCGCGATGTTGTTATTGATTTCACCTATCAAGCAACTCACAACGATCAGTCCCATCTTGCAACGAGGCCTTGCCGCGTGTGAGAGTGTGTTCGGAGTCCTTGATGCGGAACCAGAACCCGACTCCGGGAAGCAATCGCTTACAGGCGCCAAAGGCGAATTGGCATTCGAGAATTTGAGCTTTCAGTACCCGGGAAGCGAGAGAAATGCATTGGAAAATATCAGCTTCACCGCAAAGCCGGGCCAGACTGTCGCATTGGTTGGAGCTTCTGGAGGGGGAAAGAGCTCTCTAGCTGCTTTGATTCCGCGCTTTTTCAGTCCAATATCAGGGCGGATCACCATCGACGGCGTGGACATAGCAAATTTGACCTTGCCGAATCTGCGAAAGCAGATCGCCTTGGTTAGCCAAGATATCGTCTTACTCAATGACACGATACGAGCCAATATAAGCTTCGGAGAGGCATCTGAAGCTAGTGATGCGCAAGTGCGTGATGCAGCGATGGCTGCACATGCCTGGGAATTTATTTCAAAGCTTCCCAACGGGTTGGATACTCCCGTAGGGGAAAACGGAGCAACACTTTCAGGCGGACAGCGACAGCGGATTGCAATCGCACGCGCGCTCTTAAAGAATGCGCCCATACTGATTCTTGACGAGGCGACATCAGCGCTGGACACGGAATCAGAACGAATGGTCCAAGAGGCCTTGGCGTCACTAATGCTCAACAGAACGACATTGGTGGTTGCGCACAGACTGAGCACGATTGAGGGTGCTGATTTGATTCTTGTGATGGATCGAGGACGTATTGTGGAACGCGGCAGTCACTCCAGCCTAGTGCAAGCGAACGGTTATTACGCCAGTCTCCAGAGGTTGCAAACATGAAGATACCTATTCTGATGTATCACCAAATCGATGCGCCCCCCCCTCGCGGAACTATGTTGCGAGGGTTGATCGTGGCACCATCATCATTTAATTGGCAAATGAAGATGCTGCGTTTGATGGGATACACCGGTCTTTCGATGCGGGACCTAGAACCCTATTTACGAGGTGAAAAAAAAGGCAAAGTGGTTGGAATAACCTTTGACGATGGATACAAAAATAACCTGACCTACGCTTTACCCATTTTGAAAGCCAATGGTTTCACGGGAACATGCTACGGCGTGAGTCGCATGATTGGCGGTACTAATTCATGGGACTCTGGGAAGGTTGCTGAAAAACCTCTCATGACCCAACAAGATTGGCATTCATGGCATGCGGCAGGCATGGATGTAGGCTCGCACACGCAAGACCATGCCAAGCTAACCGAGCTTCCGAAAGATGAGGCGCATAAACAGATTACGCAATCCAAATTGGAGTTAGAGCACATGTTGGAAGCGGAAGTCAGACATTTCTGCTACCCCTACGGATGGTTCCAACCAGTGCACGAAAAAATGGTGCGAGAGGCTGGCTATATATCCGCTACAAGCACACGTCGTGGTCGTGTTCAAGCGGGGGACAACCCTTTTGCCCTCAAGCGAATCATGGTTGCGAGAGCGACAAATCCCCTGCAGTTCTTCATGAAGATCGCCACGGCTTATGAGGACAAGCGTGCATGACTACTTTGGCGCTTTACTGTAAGAGTTACAAAACCGACTTGCGGCGCCTAGTGCGCCTGATGCAATCCATCGAGCGCTTTAACGAGACACATATTCCCGTCTATGTCTCTGTACCCGAGTCGGAGCTGGACCTCTTTCGCCAGCATTTAGCAACTACATCTGCCCACTTAATCTCCGATGAAAGCATTCTGCAGGCTTCCCCGGGTCTAAACATAGACTTGGTAGCACGCATGCATGGTGCAGTGGCGCAGCAGGTTGTGAAATCGGAGTTTTGGAGATTGAAGCTGGCCGAAGCCTATGTTTGTTTGGATTCGGACGCAGTCTTCATACGTCCCTTTTCCAGCAATGATTTTTTGGCTCCAGACAGCTATCCTTACACCGTAATAGACGAGGCACACGACTTACTTGAGGGAGCCATGCAACAAGGCCGCCCGCGCATCGTGGATGACTTCGTGCGGGAAGCAGCTACGATGCAACAGACATTTGGACGCCACGGCCGCCGTTATAGCTTTGGGCCTTTTCCTTTGGTATGGCATCGTAAAGTGTGGGAATCACTGGACATCCATTACCTTCAGCCACGTGGTATGTGCTTTGCCGGCGCTATTGCACAAACTCCAATCGAGTCGCGCTGGTATGGAGAGGCCCTGCTGGCTTACAGAGCTATTCCATTGCACCCCTGTCAGGCGCTATTCAAAGTGTATCACTACGCTTGGCAGCTTGACCAAGAAGCCCGCCGCGGCATCAATCAAGCACAGCTGTCTGCCCTGTATTGCGGAGTGATCTACCAGTCCGCTTGGGAGCGCGAGATGGATTGGCCAAGAGAAGGCGGTAGCTTGCTCTCCCGCTTCGGCCGAAAGTTGCGGCGAAGATTGGGAAGGATATGAGACCCGGTAACACTTCGTACATCCCCATCTTGCTGACGTCTAGCGTAGTGGTCCATGACAAAGGAGTGCGCCTGCAGGATCCAACTGAGCGGGCTCGGCTCGCTATGGAATCAGTAAAGCAATGGAGGTCCATCGCCCCCCAAAATCCGCTTGTGCTTTGTGATGGGTCGGGTTTTGATTTTCAGCCCATGGTTGCTGCGTTGCCAGGTGGGGCAGCTGTGGAGTGCCTAAGTTTTCAAAACAATGTGTCGCTGGTTCAAGAGCATGGCCGCGGCTACGGAGAAGGTGAAATCGTTCGCTATGCTTTGAAGAACTCAGTGCTTATCGAGTCTGCAGGCTGCTTTGCAAAATGCACGTCTAAGCTCTGGGTGGAAAACTTTAGCGACTCGATGCGTTCATGGAATGGAAAGCTTCACATCAAGGGGGTTTTTGACCATGCCTTTTCCCCATGGCAGTTAACCTCTTTGGCCTATATCGATACACGCTTTTATGCGATGGATATTGGGACTTATCAACAGCACTTTCAGCAGGCCCATGAGTCCATTCGGAGCAAGGAAGGCTATGGCCTTGAAGAAAGCTTCAGGGATATCTTTCTGGAAAAACGGCTGCGTGGCTGCCTAATGAGCCCTCCTCCGGTAATTTGTGGCGTAGGCGGTGGCACCGGCGCCTATTACAAAAATACTGCTTTGCGCCAGCTTAAGGAAAAATGGCGCTACCAAATCATCAAGCGAAATCCGCTATTTCAAAGCTGGTTTGCCTGAGCGCAACAACAAGAACAGCGTGAGCAGGAAGAGCGCCTGCATCTCCAGATAGTGTTCTTGGTATACAGCATCTACCATGCCACGCAACAGCCAAAAAATCGACAGAAGCAGGAGCGCCAGACCTGTCGGCCATGTTTGCTCTTCTTTCAGTGCCATCCATCCTGACTTAGCGAACCTCAACAGCACCCAAGCATAGAGAACAGCTCCGACCCAACCGACGGCCAGAATCAAACTAATCCAGGCATTATGAGCATGCGAATACTCCATCGCAGGCACATGCCCACAAACTTCCTTTATGCGGTGCAGGTAAGCATCACGCCCGCCAGTCCAACCCCAGGGATTGCTAGCAGCGAGTTCGGCACCAACACGCGCCAATATAACTCTCGCCCCATCTCCACGAAGCCCATCGATCAAGTAGTCTACATATGCATCGTCTTTTTCTGGATGCTTCTGACGCACCAAATCGGAGACAGCGGGAGTAAAACCCTTGCAGATCAGGGCCTTAGGATTCTCAACCTGAAAGCCAAGCATCACCTTGTCCCCCATAGAGTACCAAGCTGGGTTGTGGGATACCACTTGATAGAAAAAAACGAGGCAGATTGTTACGACGCCCATAAAAACTGATGCGGCACTCCATCCCAAACGCAATGGCACGCGATGCACCCGCACAAACAGCACAAAGATCAGGAAGGCCAAGGCCAAGATCAGCAAACCAAAGTACGCAGCTGCACGCGACTGCGCTATCACCACACTTACGAAGCACAATGCCACCAACGCTCCTGCTTGGAGCACCCTGCGAGGGTTAGCTTGGTGCCAGGCCGAAAACATCACGGCAAAGCCTATGCACATAGTTTGGGAGGCCGGATAGCCTAGGTTTCCATGCATGGGCTCAATGCCACGGAAGCCCAGGGGGAAGGATTTGAAAGGACTCTGTAGAAGGGAGGGATCCAGCAATACTTCCCAAAAAGACTGAACTGCCGCTTTCAAAGACGGATCTTCAGAGAAGGCTGGTTGCAAGACGCCGGCCCAGGCCAACAAGGTAAGGGCCAAATGAATAAACACTGGCACCGCACTGACCAGTGCAAGCGCCCAGAGAGTCAGACGTTTGGTGCCAAGAATCAAAAATGCCCCCCACGCAAGTAGCCAGGTCAATATGGACTCGCCCCACATGCCCTTGCCAATCAAGTTGCTCCATGCCCCAGCCGAGTTTGGAGCTATCAGGGGGAACAGCAACAGATAGGCGCACCATACCCAGACCGGTAATGGCACTGTGGAGATCAAATCCACCATGCGACCCCGCTCTTTACGCCATACAAAAACCACGTACCCGAGAAGGAGCACCAGTAACCCCAAGTGCAAGACGTTGCGCAAGGCAATCGTTCCAGATATCGAGAGCACTCCGGCAAAGGTAAGTAGCAACACAAAATAGACCCATTGAAACCGGCTGAACTTCATGTAAATCCTAAAGGTTTAGTGTCATTCACAGCCTCGCTCGGTCGAATGGAGCTGACATGCGAAAAGAAATTTTCTGACTTGAAAACGCTGTGCTTGTCTAGCAGTATTTGTTAACGCCTGTTACCGCACAGCGAGGTGTTCGAGTTCATCACCCTTACAAGGGGCCAACACGCAAACCCTCTAGCAGCGATAGCGTAAATTGACTCTGTTATTGCATCTTCAGCAGCTTTGTCAATCACATGGGGGAGTATGTTCATTAGCCGGTCAGCGATCAGGCGCCCAAGCATTAATAGGAAGAGCGCAAGAAAAATACGCAGTAAGCACATTGAGCAAAAACACGCGAGGCTCTACGGCCACTATCCATCTCCCATTTCAGGATATTGGTGATCCGGAAGCCCGAAATCATAGAAGAGGATCAACACTTAAGAACCCACCAGGGAATACATTGGGGAATACATGGAGGGGCACCACGGTAATGAAGGCAACGGCCCTCAGGCAATCAGTATCGAAGGGTCAGAAATGGCTCATCCCGTGGCCTCCGGCGTAAGTCTGCTCAACAGCTGACTGACCGCAGCCTGCGTCGTATAGGAACTTGGCGAGCCGTTGTCCGCTAGATCGGTACGCTCCCAGCGCGCAACCATTTCCGTGAGGGCAAAAATCAAAGATTCACCGGTAGCAGCACTCATGGTTTCAATAGCAATATGGCCTTGCCTCCGCAGCAATTCAGACATCTGAGGATTACCATAAACAGTCGCTAAAATCGGCCTCTGCATCCAAAGATACTCATACAGTTTGGATGGAATGTACTCGGCACAAATGGGCTCCGTACCATGCAACAAAAGCAATACATCCGTATTGCGCATGCGGCGCAAAATCTGCTCACGCCCGGAGAGACCGGTATCCGGGTCGGCCTCAATTCTCCCAAGGTGTCGGACGAGATCTCTAATCGGCGATTTGTGTAGGGCCGCTTCGGACACCGCATCTAGCGGCCCACCGGTGAGTTGCAGCTCAATCCGCACTCTTAAGTCAGGCCTCTTGGACACCAAAGTTTCTAACGCGTCGATGATGGGGGTGAGGTTGCGGGTTGCAGACAGTGATCCGAAATGCCCTATTACCATCTTCGGGCCCGGCACATACGGAGGCATTACTTTGAATGGCGCATCAATTCCCGGCAACATCATCTTGCCGCGCTCACCCAATTGGTGGTGACGGCGCCTGGCACTTGCCAATGCCTGATCCGTGAACCAAATCGCCACATCCGCGTGGGTGCAAATAATGCGCTCTACCTCGGCCTGCATCAACTCTTGTTTGTTCACGGGTTCACTGCCGGGCATGACCAGTGGATCATGCACCTCAGCCAGCCAGCGCACGCCCAGCGTTCGCTTTAAGGCGTTGCCAGCCAAGTGGGCTGCAAACGCACCGCCCGTCGAATAAATCAGATCGAACGTCCGGTCACGGGCCAATAGCCAACCCTTCACATAGGCAGATAGCCACCAAGACCAAGAGCTCTCCACAGGCCGGAGAACCTTTTCGAGCAACACGAAAGGCAACAAAGGCAGCGAGAGCAGCAACATCACCAGCCTGTACACCAATGGAGAACTCAGATGCTTACGTAAGACGTGACGCAACTCAAAGCGAATACCTGCGGGCCCCGCCGGCCAGAGTTGGTAATGCTCGTAGTGACGATCACGGCTACCCGACACACCGCTCAACACCACCAGTTCTATACCTGCAGCCTCAAGGTGCGGTAACTTGTCGGTAATAGTCTGGCTGGCTGCGCGCCCATCCATATTGAAAGCATGGGCGAGCACCAACCAGCGCTGGCGGTACCGACGTGTGACACCGGAAAAAAGTATGCTGTAGCGCTGCCCGGCCTCGGTCCAGGAGTTCGCGGTAGCGAAGTTCACCCCAAAAGTGGCCAGCGCAGTGGACTTCTCTCTATCACCCAAAAGAGCCTGTATTTTGGAAGCAAGGTCTATGGCATCGGTCGGTATTGAAAGCAAGATGGCGTTCAAACCCTGCGTCAAATCCTTGGCAATTCCACTAAACGGCGCGTCGCTCACCACCACGGGCAAACCATGCGCCATGGCCTCCAACACGACCATGCCGTAAGAGTCTTCCAAGGTGGGATGCACCAACATGTCCGCAGCACTGTAGGCCACAGACATATCTCTCAAACTGCCCCTAAAGTGCACCCGCGAGCGTAAGCCCAGCGCTGTGGCTTGTTGCTCATAGTCGCTGGTGCGCTCCGACCGGCCAATCACCAATAGCTGCACCGTCCTATCAAGCTTGGCCAACGCATCCAAAAGGATTTTGAGCCCCTTTTTGCCGAAATCATTGCCGACAAAAAGGAGCACCGGAACATCATCAGGCAACTCCAAGACGCGTCGCGCTTCGGCCTTGACCACTGCAGTGGCCGGCCCGGTCACTGCATCCACACCTGGCGTAATGACCTCCAGCATTCCGCGTGAATCAGGGAATGCTCGCTCCACCACCTCTTTCAATGTAGTGGAAGCGCAGACCACTTTCTTCTTGTACGCAAATGCAAAGCGCCGCTCTTCCAGCCACAGATAGGCTAGCAAGCGTGGGCTGATCACCACTTTCAACCAGCGCAGAGCCAAGCCAAAGCCTCGCTTCCCGGTAAACAGCGTGTGCTTAACCGGCAACACATGCACAGTCTGCACATTCCCATGCCAGGTGTTCTCGTGAGAGTGAACGATATCGAAGCCACAGCGCGTGGCCCGCCAGGTTTTCCAGGCGAAGTAGAGTTGGTTGATCCAGCGGGGGCGCTCCATCGGCATGGGCACCCGGTGGTAGGTCACTCCGGGAAAATCATGCGAAATGGTTTGCGCAAACACATGCACTTCATGCTCTTGCGCGAGCTGCTCGACCACCGAGATGGAATAGCGCTCTGCCCCACCTCCGGTCACTGAAAAATTGCGGCTCAACACCGCGATACGCAAACGTTCAGTCACAGACCACCATCACAGCAACACAATGTCGTATTGCTCCTGGGCCATGCCTGCTTCGCTCTGCAGCGACACCGGTTTGCCGATGAACTCAGAGAGTCCTGCCAAGTGCTGGCTTTCTTCGTCCAACAGCAGTTCAATCACCTTGGGCGACGCCACGACCCGGAATTCACGGGGGGTGAACTGGCGGGCTTCCCGCAAGATTTCACGCAAGATGTCGTAGGCCACACTGCGCGGCGTTTTGACGATGCCTTTGCCCTCACAGGTCGGGCAGGGTTCGCACAGCATGTGGGCCAGGGACTCACGCGTGCGTTTGCGTGTCATCTCGACCAGACCCAGCTGTGAGAATCCGCCCGCCATCGTCTTCACCCGATCACGACCCAGCTGCTTGCGGAATTCCGCCAACACAGCTTCGCGATGGTCCTCGCGCACCATGTCAATGAAATCGACAATGATGATGCCGCCCAAATTGCGCAGTCGCAGTTGGCGCGCAATCGCTTGCGAAGCCTCGAGGTTGGTTTTGAAGATAGTGTCGTCAAAGTTGCGCGCACCGACAAAACCACCCGTGTTCACGTCCACTGTGGTGAGTGCCTCGGTCTGGTCCACGATCAGGTAGCCTCCCGACTTGAGTTCGACCCGACGCGCCAGTGCTTTGGCGATTTCCTCGTCAATCGAATACAAGTCAAAGATGGGGCGCTCACCCTTGTAGTGCTGCAACTTCTCAGCCGCTGCGGGCATGAACTCCGCGCCAAAGGTCTTTAGCGCATCAAACTGCTCGCGAGAATCCACGCGAATAGTCTGCGTCGTTTCACCCACCAAGTCGCGCAATACGCGCTGCAGGAGGTTCAAATCCTGGTGCAACAAACTCTGCGGGGGTAGGCGCAGAGAAGCGTCCTTGATACGCGCCCATGCCTTGCGCAGGTAAGCGATGTCGTCACCCAGCTCTTTGTCAGACGCATCTTCGCCATTGGTGCGCAAGATAAAGCCGCCACCTTCTTTGCCCGCAAGCGCCTGCATGCGGCTGCGCAGTTCGTCACGCTGAGCGGTAGGAATCTTTTGGGACACGCCGATATGGTCGTCCTGCGGCAGGAACACCAGCAGGCGGCCGGCAATGCTGATTTGCGTGGACAGGCGGGCGCCCTTGGTGCCGATCGGATCCTTAATGACCTGCACCATGAGGGATTGGCCCTCAAATACCTGCTTCTCAATCGGAGTCTGGGGCTGTGCTGCGCGGGAGGCACTCAGCGACTCCCCCTCTGCCGGCGGGTGCCACACATCCGCCACATGCAAAAAGGCCGCGCGCTCCAGTCCGATATCAATAAAAGCCGACTGCATACCGGGCAACACCCGCGCCACTTTGCCGAGGTACACATTGCCCACCAATCCGCGCTCCAGCGTGCGTTCTATGTGCAGTTCCTGCACCGCACCGTGTTCCACGATAGCCACCCGCGTTTCTTGCGGGGACCAGTTGATCAGGATGTCTTGTTGCATGCAAAGCCCACCTCGCGCAAGGCCTGCGCTGTTTCAAACAAAGGGAGGCCCATGATGCCAGAGTAAGAGCCCTCAATACGCGCGATAAACGCGGCCGCCCTGCCCTGCACACCGTACGCTCCGGCCTTGCCCATGGGCTCGCCACTGGCAACGTAAGCGGCAATGTCGTCTTCGCTCATGGCCGAGAACGTGACTACCGATTCCGAACATGCCTGCGCCGTTTTGTCGCCCCATGCCACCGCGACAGCCGTAAACACGCGGTGGGTTCCGCCTGCCAACGCGCGCAACATGCGCTTGGCATCCTCTGCATCCTCCGGTTTGCCAAGGATGGTGTCACCCAATGCAACGGTCGTGTCCGCACAAAGAATAGGACGATTTTGACCGCTAGCGCCCGCCAGACGTGCGCGAGCAGCGATCAATTTAAGAGCGGTCACCCGCTGCACATAAACTGCAGGCGTATCGCCCTCGAGCACCACTTCCAGGCTCTCCGCATCTTCATCAGGAGTCGGCAAAAGTAATTCATGTGCGACTCCGATCTGGATCAGCAACTCGCGGCGGCGCGGGCTCTGGGAGGCGAGATAGATGAAATCCGGGGCACTCATGGTCATTCCCTGTGGTACGGGTGATTGGCGTTGACCGACCAGGCCCGGTAGAGCTGCTCAATCAGCAGCACCCGCACCATGGCGTGGGGCAAAGTCAGGTCGGAGAGGCGTATGCGTTCATGCGCAGCCTGTCGAAACTCGGGGTCCAGACCGTCGGGACCACCGATGATGAGCGCCACATCGGTGCCGCCCAGCTGCCATTCCTTCAGACGGTCGGCCAGTGCGGTGGTGCGCAGGCTGGTGCCCCGCTCGTCCAGCGCCACAATGCGGGCACCCTTGGGAATCGCTTCCTCAATACGCTTGCGCTCAGCGGCGTAAAGCTGCTCCACCGTTTTGGAGCCGCGGGGCTCCGTTTTGATGGCTTTGAGCTCTACTTTGAGTTCATGCGGAAAGCGCTTGGCGTAGTCGTCCCACGCGGTTTGCGCCCAGTCCGGTACCCGCTGACCGACAGCGACGATGACCAGCCTCACGCAGAACCTCAGGCTTTGCGGGGAGCCGCTTTCTTCGCGGGCGCCTTTTTAGCGGCAGCAGGCTTGGCCGCTGCTTTTTTGGCGACCATCTTCTTGACTTCGGGCTTGACCACGACCGTCTTCACGGCAGCCTTGACTGCACTTTTTGCGGCAGGCTTTGCAGCGGTGGTCTTGGAAGCGGCTTTGTCTGCCGCCTTCTTCAGAGCAGCTTTGGATGGGAATGCTTCTTCCACACCCTTCTTGGCCGCGCTGGAACGGCGCATGCTTGGCTCCACGGCCTTTGCAGCGGCTTTCTTGGCGGCGGGCTTGGCCTCTTCGCTCGCCTTGGCGACCACCGGCTTTGCCGCACCCAGCTTCAGGCGCACAGGCTTCTCGCCCCACAGCTCTTCGAGGTGGTAGTACTGGCGGAAGTTGGGCTGCATGATGTGCACCACCACCTGGTTGCAATCCACAATGATCCATTCACCGTTGCCTTCGCCTTCAATACGGGGCTTGGCAAACCCGGCTTCGCGCACCGCATCGCGCACGCTCGCAGCCAAAGCTTTTGTCTGGCGGTTGCTGGTGCCCGAGGCGATGATCACGCGCTCAAACAAGGCAGACAGGTGCTCGGTGTCGAACACCACAATATCTTGGGCCTTCACATCTTCCAGACCATCGACGACGGCACGTTGGAGTTTCTGGGTGTTTTTGGCAACGGTGGAAGTAGTCATCAGTCGGATCGATAAAGAAGGTGTTGGTCAATATAACGCGCAACCGGCTCAAAAACCAGTGGGGCAATGCTTTTGCCCGATGCGACGCGTTGTCGGATGTCGGTGGCGCTGACTGCCATGGGAGGCATTTGCAGCACAGTCAGGCCGGGGATGTCGTTGGCGAGGCCATCAAAACGGCCATAGGCGCCCGATGAATCTGCGCGAGCAGCTACACAAATTATAGCAAGTGCCGGCAGTTGCTCCCAATGGTGCCAAGTTCTAAGCCGCTGGGCCTGGTCCTCCCCAATCAGCAGGTACAGCTGCGCACCCGGGTTTTCTGCTTGGAGTTCGCGCAGGGTGTCCACCGTGTAACTCGGCCCGTCCCGCAAGGTTTCGCGTGGGTCTACGTCCGTGCCGGGCACTGGGCTGAACGCCAATTCCGCCATGCGTAGCCGGTGTTTGGCGTCGGTGAGCGGCCGCGCCTTGTGCCACGCAAATCCCGTTGGAACCACGACCAAGCGTTGCAGACTCAGCTGGCTGATGGCACTTTGTGCAAGGGCCGTGTGCCCCAGGTGTGGCGGATCAAAAGCCCCACCGAACACACCGATACGCAGCGGAACGCCTTCACCCGTCAAACCCACTCCCGTGCGGTAAGGAAATGGCGAGTCAACGCCTCTTCGGGCGACCCGGCTTCCGGCACTTGCTGGTAAGCCCAGGTTGCGTGTGGAGGCATGGACAACAGGATCGACTCGGTGCGTCCCCCCGATTGCAAGCCAAAATGGGTGCCGCGGTCCCATACCAAGTTGAACTCAACATAGCGGCCCCTGCGATACAGCTGGAAATCACGCTGCCGCTGGGTGTACGCCATGTGCCTGCGGCGCTCCACGATGGGCAAATACGCCTTCAGGAAAGCGTCGCCCACCGACTGCAAGAGCTCGAAACTGCGAACCGGGCCCAGTTCGGAAAAGTCATCAAAAAACACCCCACCAATTCCGCGTGGCTCGTTGCGGTGCTTCAGGAAGAAATAGTCATCACACCACTTTTTGAAGCGCGGGTACTTGTCTTCGCCGAAATCTGCCAATGCTTCTTGGCAGGTGCGGTGGAAATGCACCGCATCGTCCTCAAAACCGTAATAGGGCGTGAGATCCATACCGCCGCCAAACCAGCACACCTCTTCGCCTTGGGGATTTTTGGCTGCAATCATGCGCACGTTCATGTGCACGGTGGGCACATAGGGGTTGCGCGGGTGGAATACCAACGACACGCCCATGGCCTCAAACGGGGCGCCAGCCAACTCCGGCCGGTGCTGGGTGGCGCTGGGTGGGAGCTTCGGCCCTCGCACATGAGAAAACCCGCAACCGCCGCGCTCTAATAGTGCCCCGCCCTCAATGATCCGTGTGATGCCTTGCCCCTGCAGGGGTTCGCCAGCAGCCTTCTCCCACGAATCAGAGATGAAATGGCCGCCATCCGCCGCCTCCATGGCTTCCACGATGCGGGTTTGCAGACCCATCAAATAGGCGCGCACCTGCATGGAGCCCGCTGGTGAATCACTCATCTTCGAGCTTCCTTAAACCTAACTTGGGGGATGCAGGTCATTACCCTTTGACTGCGCGGTAGCCGATATCGGTACGGTACTGCATGCCGTCAAAGGCAATCTCATCAATCACCTGATATGCCCGCTGTTGGGCTTGTTTGACGCTGTCTGCCAGCGCCGTCACACACAGCACCCGACCGCCGGAGGTACTCAACACACCGTCTTGCAATTGGGTACCCGCGTGGAACACGGCTGCGTCTTCGGCCTCTTTAGGAATGCCGGTGATCACATCGCCTTTGCGCGGATTCATCGGGTATCCGTGCGCTGCGAGCACCACGCCCAGCGCGGTGCGGCGATCCCATTGCAGTTCGACTTCATCGAGCTTGCCATGCGGACCGGGCTCGGTGGCGGCCATCAACACGTCCACCAGGTCGGTCTTGAGGCGCATCATGATCGGTTGTGTCTCAGGGTCACCCATGCGGCAGTTGAACTCGAGCGTCTTGGGCTGACCGTTTTTGTCGATCATCAGACCGGCGTACAAAAAGCCGCTGAAGGGAATGCCGTCGGCCTCCATACCTTTGACCGTAGGCAGAATAATTTCGCGCATGGCCTTGGCATGCACATCCGGTGTGACCACCGGTGCGGGCGAATAAGCGCCCATGCCGCCCGTGTTGGGGCCCTGATCGCCATCCTGCAAACGCTTGTGGTCTTGGCTGGTGGCCAAAGGCAGCACATTCTTGCCATCCACCATGACGATGAAGCTGGCTTCTTCGCCTTCCAGAAACTCTTCAATCACCACCCGGGCGCCGCCATCGTTATGGGCCACGCCCAGGGTGTTGTCCACCAGCATGAAGTCAATGGCTTCATGGGCTTCCGCCACGGTCATGGCGACCACCACGCCCTTGCCGGCAGCCAAGCCGTCGGCCTTGACCACCGTGGGCGCGCCCATCTTGTCTACATAAGCATGAGCAGCTACGGGATCGGAAAAAGTAGCGTACTCGGCGGTGGGAATGCCATGGCGTCGCATAAACGCCTTGCTGAAAGCCTTGGAGCTCTCCAACTGAGCGGCGGCTTTGGTCGGCCCGAAAATGCGCATACCGTGGGCGCGGAACTCGTCCACCACGCCGGCTGCCAGCGGGACTTCTGGCCCGACCAGGGTCAACAAAATTTTATTGTCCTGAGCCCACTGGCGCAACTGCACCACATCGGTGATGGGAATGTTCTTCAAGCGGCTGTCGGTTGCAGTGCCACCGTTGCCGGGCGCCACATAGACCATCTGCACCTTGGGGGACTGGGCCAGCTTCCAGGCCAAAGCATGTTCACGGCCACCGCCGCCGATTACGAGTACGTTCATAGGTAACTTCTTAAAAATTAAAGGGCAGCGTTGTGGAAGATGTCCTGGGCGTCGTCCAGGTCTTCCAATACATCCAGCAGTTTCTGCATGCGCTCGGCGTCTTCGCCGGAGAGTTCAATCGTGTTTTCAGCGCGCATGGTCACCGTGGCGATTTCAGCGGTCAGGCCAGCAGCCTCCAGCGCGGCCTTCACCGATTCAAAGTCAGCAGGCGCTGTCAGCACCTCGATGGCGCCTTCGTCATCGGTGATCACGTCTTCTGCGCCGGCTTCCAGGGCCACTTCCATGACCTTGTCTTCGCTGGTTCCAGGCGCAAAAATCATCTGGCCCACATGTTTGAACTGAAAGGCCACCGAGCCTTCGGTGCCCATGTTGCCGCCGTGTTTGCTGAACGCATGGCGCACTTCGGCCACGGTGCGCACCTTGTTGTCCGTCATGGTGTCAATGATGATGGCTGCACCACCAATGCCATAGCCTTCGTAGCGGATTTCTTCGTAGGTGATGCCGTCCAATGAGCCGGTCGCCTTGTCGACGTTGTATTTCACCCGATCAGCCGGCATGTTGGCGGCTTTGGCTTTCTCAATGGCCAGGCGCAAACGCGGGTTCATGGCCGGGTCGCCCCCGCCTTGTCGGGCCGCTACGGTGATTTCACGGACGATGCGGGTCCAAATCTTGCCTCGCTTCTCGTCCTGACGCCCCTTGCGGTGCTGAATATTGGCCCATTTGCTATGTCCTGCCACACGAAACCCTTCAAAAATTCGTTACGCTACTCGTTCGATTGTACTTTTTGAGACACCTATGGCTTCCATCCAAGACGAAGGCATCCTGATTGCCCAACACGCGGGCAAGTCCGCAGTCCAATGTTTCTTGCGCCCCGACAAGGCCAACCGCCACGGCCTCATCACCGGCGCCACAGGCACCGGCAAGACCATCACGCTGCAAAGTCTGGCGGAAGGCTTCTCTGCCTTGGGCGTGCCGGTGTTCATGGCTGACGTCAAAGGCGACCTGACTGGTATCTCCCAAAAAGGTGTGTTGACCGAAAAGCTCGGAAAAATCATCAAAGAACGGGGATTCGACGAACCCGCGTTCTCTGCCTTCCCCACCACCCTGTGGGACGTGTTCGGCAAACAAGGCCACCCGGTGCGCGCCACTGTGAGCGACTTGGGCCCCCTGCTGCTGGCCCGCATGCTCAACTTGAATGAAACCCAGGCCGGCGTGCTGCAACTGGTGTTCAAGATTGCAGATGACGACGGCCTGCTGCTGCTCGACATGAAGGACCTGCGCGCTATGTGCCAGGACGTGGGTGACAACGCAGCCAGCTACACCACCGAATACGGCAACATCAGCGCCGCCAGCATTGGCGCTATCCAGCGCGGCCTGATGCAGATTGAAGAGCAAGGCGGCGACCAGTTCTTCGGCGAGCCCATGCTCAACATCGAAGATTTCATGCAGACCGACGGCTCGGGCAAAGGCGTGGTCAACATCCTCGCGGCAGACAAGCTCATGCAGTCGCCCCGTCTGTACGCCACCTTCCTGCTGTGGATGCTGAGTGAACTTTTCGAGGCCTTGCCTGAGGTGGGCGATCTCGACAAGCCCAAGCTGGTGTTCTTTTTTGACGAGGCCCACCTGCTGTTCGCCGATGCGCCCAAGGTGCTGATCGAGCGCATTGAGTTGGTGGTGCGCCTCGTGCGCTCCAAGGGCGTGGGCGTGTACTTTGTGACCCAAAACCCTCTGGACATTCCCGACAGCGTGCTCGCCCAGTTGGGTAACCGGGTGCAGCACGCCTTGCGCGCCTTCACTCCGCGCGACCAGAAAGCGGTCAAGAGCGCTGCCGACACCATGCGCGCCAACCCCGGTCTGGACGTAGCCAGCGCCATCACAGAATTGGGGGTAGGCGAAGCCCTGGTAAGCCTGATGGACGAAAAAGGCCGCCCAGCTCTCACAGAACGCGTGTTTGTCATTCCACCGGCCAGCCAGATCGGCCCCATCACCCCTGAGCAACGCAAGACGCTGATCATTGAATCCATCGTGGCCGGCGTGTATGAACAAGCGGTGGACCGCGAGTCTGCGTTTGAGGCACTCAAAGGCCGCACACAAAACCGAGCGCCGGCCGCTGCTGACGGTGAGGGCGAGGCCACCCCCGCCGCTCCACGTGCCCGCGCAGGTCGCTCAGCGCCTGCTGCCGAGCCGGAGGCCGCGTCCGGCGGCGGCCTCCTGGACAGCTTGGGCGACATGTTGGGTGGCGGCGCCCGCCGTTCACGCGCCAGCGTGGGCGAGCAACTCATCAAGAGTGCTGCGAGCTCTATCGGCCGCGAAGTGGGCCGCCAAATCATCCGCGGGGTGCTGGGCAGCATCCTGGGCGGCAGCAAGCGATAAGCAAAAGGAACTCAAACATGGTCACCATCGATCCCGCAGCACGTGCCAACGTCACCCTCATTGACCACCCGTTGGTGCAACACAAGCTCACCCTGATGCGCAAAAAGGAAGCCAGCACCAGCAGCTTCCGCCGCCTGCTCAACGAGCTGGCTGGCCTGATGATTTACGAAGTCTGCCGCGACATGCCGCTGCAAGACCTGGAAATCGAAACCCCGCTAGAAAAAACGACTGGCAGGGTTATTGACGGCAAAAAGCTGGTGTTTGCCAGCGTACTGCGCGCCGGCAATGGCATTCTGGACGGTGTGCTCGGCGTAGTGCCCGGTGCCCGCGTGGGCCATGTGGGTCTGTACCGCGATCCCAAAACCCTGCAGGCGGTGGAGTACTACTTCAAGATGCCCAGCAACATGGAAGAGCGCGATGTGGTGGTGGTGGACCCCATGCTGGCCACCGGCAACTCCGCGGCTGCGGCCGTGACGCGCCTCAAGGCCTGCAACCCCAAGTCCATCAAGTTCTTGTGCCTATTAACCTGCCCCGAGGGCATCAACACCTTGTACCGCGAGCACCCCGATGTGCGCGTTTTTACGGCAGCCATCGACCGCAGCCTGAACGACCATGGTTACATCATGCCGGGCTTGGGTGATGCGGGCGATCGCATCTTCGGCACCCAATAAGTAATCAACCATGCTAGACCTGCTCATCCACAACGCCTCCCTGCCCGACGGGCGCCGCCACATGTCAGTGGCGGTGCAAGGCGGCCGCATCACTGAAGTCACCCAACGGCTCACACCCGAAGCCGCTCCGGCGGCTGAGGTGGTGGACGCAGGCGGCATGTTGCTGAGCAGCCCCTTTGTAGATGCGCACTTCCACATGGACGCCACGCTCAGCCTTGGCCTGCCGCGCCTGAACCAGAGCGGCACCTTGCTGGAGGGCATTGCACTGTGGGGCGAGCTCAAGCCCGACCTGACCTTTGATGCGCTGGTGGACCGCGCGCTGGCCTACTGCGATTGGGCGGTGGCCAACGGCCTACTGGCCATCCGCAGCCATGTAGATACCAGTGACCCGAGCATGCTGGCAGTGGAAGCCCTGTTGGCCGTCAAAAAGAAGGTCGCGCCTTATATCGACCTGCAGCTGGTCGCCTTCCCACAAGACGGCGTGTTGCGAAGCAAAGGCGGCGTGGACAACCTCAAGAAGGCACTGAGTCTGGGTGTAGACGTGGTAGGCGGTATTCCCCACTTTGAGCGCACCATGGCGGACGGTGCTGCCAGCGTCAAACTGCTATGCGAGCTGGCTGCTGAGCAAGGCAAGCTGGTCGATATGCACTGCGACGAGTCGGACGACCCGCTCTCGCGCCACGTCGAAACCCTGGCCTTCGAGGTCAACCGGCTGGGCCTGCACGGCCGCGTGACCGGCTCCCACCTTACCTCCATGCACAGCATGGACAACTACTACGTGAGCAAACTGCTGCCGCTCATGGCAGAGGCGCAATTGAGCGCGGTGAGCAACCCGCTCATCAACATCACCCTGCAAGGCCGGCACGACACCTACCCCAAGCGCCGCGGCATGACCCGCGTGCCCGAAATCATGGCAGCCGGCATGACAGTGGCCTTCGGTCAGGACTGCTGCATGGACCCTTGGTACAGCATGGGAAGCGGCGACATGTTGGAGGTGGCCAGCATGGGCCTGCACGTGGCGCAAATGACCAGCCAGCCGGCCATGCAGCAGTGCTTTGATGCCGTCACCACCAACCCCGCCCGCATCCTGCACCTCGAAGGCTATGGCCTGGAAAAAGGCTGCCACGCCGATCTGGTGCTGCTGCAGGCGCAAAACCCCATTGAGGCTATCCGCCTCAAAGCCACCCGCCTCAAGGTTTGGCGTCGCGGCGCGCTAGTGGCACAAACGCCAGCGCGCACTGCCGCCTTGGCGTTGCCTGGGCGCCCTGCGAGTACGTCTTTTTTACATACCAAATAGGTCTCTAGCGCTCATGGATATTGCGCAAGCAGCTAGCAAAAACATAGCATTCACGATGGCTGCTGCGCAAAGCACCTCAGTCCCGCTGGACGTGGTGGCCAATGTGCAAAACCACCTGCGCTTTGTGGAAGCAGCTGCGCAGCATGGCGTGCAGTGGTTGGTCTTCCCGGAACTGTCCCTCACTGGTTACGAGCTGGCCGCCATGCCCGGCTTGGTGCTCCACCCCGAGCACACGCTCTTAGCCCCCTTGCGCGAAGCAGCCCGGCGCACCGGCATGGCCATCACCGTCGGAACTCCGGTGGACAGTGGCAGCGCCCTGCCCTTTATTGGTGCCATCACGCTGGGGCCGGATGGTCGCCATGCCGTCTATGCCAAGCACCACTTGCACGGCAGCGAAACCCAGTTCGCCACGGCCGGCTCTTTGCCGGTGCACTTGCAAACCTTCAACGGCCACCAGATCGCCAGTGCCATTTGTGCAGATACCAACCACCCGAGCCACGCGGCCAAGGCGGCACAGGCAGGGGCCAGGGTTTATGCCGCGGGCATTCTGACTTCGGCCACGGGCTATGCCGCAGAGGCCCCTCTGTGGGCCGAGTATGCCGGTGAACATGCGATGACGGTCCTGATCGCCAACCACGGCGGGCCATCCGGTGGCTATGTATCCGCAGGCAGAAGCGGCATCTGGGACTCCGATGGCTCCTTGCTGGTGGCAGCCCTCGGGACCGGGGATTGCCTGGTGGTGGCGCAGACCGCTTGAACCGATCGCCATCCGCCCACTATCTGCGGAGCCTACCTGCCCGGATCTTGTAGGGCTTGTTGATCGGATACAGCGGTGTTCACGGCACCCGCGGCACCCGCTACAGCACCGATCCCTGCGCCCACGACCACCCCAACCGGCCCGGAGACCATGACTCCGATGGCGGCACCCACCGCCGCCCCTGCAATAAGGCCACCGCCCACCAGCACAGATTGCGCCTCTCTCTCGCTGTCTTCCAGCGGCAGGGGCAATTGCGCTGCGGGATCCGGATCTTGCGATGGAATCCCGTGCCCTGGCACGGCTTGCGCCTGCAAGTCGCTATCAGCAGTCAGCTTTTCTTCTGGGGAACGGGGTTCTGGCAGGCTCATGGTGTGCTTCTCCTTAAAGGGGTTTGTTGGACGGTAAGGTCTTTGCACACCGCTGACTGTGCGTTGGGCAGCAGACCCGGCATTTCGCCCTCGTGACCCGCATCCCTACAGCGCGCTAACCCGCCATACAGCGTTACCCACGTCGTCGGCCACCAGCAAAGCACCCTGTGTATCGATGGCCAAACCCACCGGCCTGCCCCAGGCGCGACCCTCGGGGCTCAAGAAACCACCCAATACCTCGAGGGGCTGAACATCCATCGGTTTGCCCCCTGCAAACGGTACAAAAACCACCTTGTAGCCACTGTGCGGCTGCCGATTCCAGGAGCCATGCTGACCAATGAACATGCCATTTTGAAAGCCCGGCAGATGACTCCCCTGCGCATTCACCAAACCGAGCGATGCGGTGTGCGGGCCCAGCGCGTAGTCAGGCACCCGCGCCTTGGCCACCAGATCCGGGCGCGATGGCGACATCCGCACATCGACATGCAGGCCGTAGTAGCTATAAGGCCAGCCGTAAAAGCCATCAGCCACAACCGAGGTGAGGTAGTCCGGAACCAGGTCACTCCCCAGTTCGTCACGCTCGTTCACTACCGCCCACAGCACACCACTGGCGGGCTCCCATGCCATGCCCACGGGATTGCGCAGGCCCGAGGCAAACACGCGGTTCGCACCGGTTTGCGTATCCACTTGCCAAATGGCCGCGCGTCCGGCCTCGACCTCCATGCCGCGCTCTGCCACATTGCTGTTGGACCCCACCGCAACATACAGAGTGCGCCCGTCCTTGCTGGCAATCAAATTCTTGGTCCAGTGGTGGTTGATGGGACCTGCCGGCAACTCCACCACGCGGGTGCCCTCTGCGCGAATGGTCGTGTCACCCGTCTCGTAAGGAAAGCGCCAAATGGCGTCGGAGTTGGCCACAAAGAGTTGCTTGTCGATCAGCGTCATCCCCAACGGTGAATGCAGCCCGGAGAGCAGCACCGAGCGGAAATCCGCCACGCCATCCCCATTGGTATCGCGGAGCAAGGTGATGCGGTCGGCGCTGGGGGTTGCTGCGCCCGCCCGTTTCATGACCAGACCCATGAGCCAGCCCTTGATGCCCTTGCCGTCATCAGGCTTGGGCGGTGCATTGGTTTCAGCCACCAGCACATCGCCATTGGGCAACACATACAGCCAGCGCGGGTGGTCCAGTTCGGCCGCGAAGGCGGCCACCTGGGTACCCGAAGCCGCTACCGGCGTGGCGCCGGACGCCCAACCCACCGCCGGCGCAATATTCACCGTCGGCAGGACGGTGTGCAGCGGTTGCGGCAACACAGGGGCGGTGCCAGAGCCGTCAGACACCGCCAGCGTGGCAGTTTCTCCGCAGGCCGATAAAAGAAGGGCCCCTGTCAACCAAAGCAAGGGGCGGTGTTGCCGCTGCGGGCCCGTCATGGGGCACCTTCTGCCACCGGGGCAAGCCGCAGTGCAAGGCTGAGCTGGTCCACCATGTCGCTCCAGTCAGAGTCTTGCGTCAGAGACTCCCGCAAAAACGCGGCTTGCGACGCCGTCCAATACGGTGCGTCTGGCAAGCGCATGCCCTCTGCCATAGCCGAGTGCAGCGTGATGAAGCGCTGAATGTCCTCCGGATGGTTGGGCAGGCCGAGCTGGGCAAAAAGTTGGTGGAAGTGGTGCATGTAGCCCATGGTGAAACGAGGTGGATCCGCTGACTGTGCTGCGGCGCACATAGCACCGGCCGGAGGGAGTGTGAGCCTTCGTACAGACGGTGAGGCGCAAAGCGCGCAAGGTTCAGCCCCTCACAACGGAAAGCCACCATGCACTCCAAGCACGCCCCCACCGACATTGACGCCCTTCGCCACGACGCCCTGCAACACCTGGAGTTGGGTGCGGTAACCACGGACTACAGCGCGGACCGGAAGGCGGTGATTGAGCGTTTAAACCAAGCACTGGCCACCGAGCTGGTGTGTGTGCTCCGCTACCGCCGCCACCATTTCATGGCCCGTGGCATCCATGCACGTAGCGTGGCTGCCGAGTTTTTGGTGCACTCCAATGAGGAGCAAGGCCATGCGGATCTGCTGGCTGCGCGCATTGTGCAGCTAGGGGGTGAGCCCGACTTCGATCCGGACACCCTGACCCGCCGCAGCCATGTCCAGTACATCGCGGGGAGCTCCTTGCGCGACATGATCCGCGAAGACCTGGTGGCGGAGCGGGTGGCCATCCACAGCTACCGCGAGTTAGTGCGCTACCTCGGCACGGATGACCCCACCACCAGTGACTTGATCAAAACCATTCTGGCCGTCGAAGAGCAACACGCGAATGAACTGGCCGACTATTTGGAGGACTTTCCTCACTCGGCCTGAACGCAAGCTTGGGCTAGACCATTTTGGCGTACTGAACCCACACGTCAAACTCAGGCGCGGTCAGCGCGTTGGAGGCCAGAGCTTCCTCGCGCAGGCTGGTCCCGTGGGCTTGGGCCGCTTTGGCAATGGCTGCCGCGCGGTCATAGCCGATATGGGGGGTGAGCGCGGTCACCAGCATCAGCGAGCGCTCCAGCAGGCTTGTCATCCGGTCCGCATCAGCCACCATCCCCTGCATGCAATGGGTGTCAAAGCTGTGCATCGCATCGCCTAACAAACGGACGCTTTGCATAAAGTTGTAGGCCATCAGGGGCTTGAAGGCATTGAGCTCAAAATTTCCCATAGCCCCGCCCAGCCCCAAGGCCACGTCATTCCCGATCACTTGGCAACAGACCATCGTCAACGCTTCGCACTGCGTCGGGTTCACCTTGCCGGGCATGATGGAACTCCCCGGCTCGTTTTCCGGGAGGTGAATCTCGCCCAAGCCGGCGCGTGGGCCACTGGCCAGCCAGCGGACATCGTTGGCAATTTTCATGAGTGCTACCGCCAGCGTTTTGAGGGCGCCGTGTGCACTGACTAAGGCATCGTGCGCGGCGATGGCCGCGAACCGGTTCTGGGCACAACGCAGGGGAAAGTCGCACTCTGCGGACAAACGGGCCGCCACGCGCGAACCGAATTCGGGGTGGGTGTTCAGGCCGGTCCCGACTGCAGTGCCGCCTACCGCAAGCTCCATCAGCGGCACAAGCGATTGCTCAAGACACGCTTTTGCATGGCCGAGCTGCGCGGCCCAGCCCGATATTTCTTGCCCGAAGGTGATGGGCGTTGCATCCTGCAAATGGGTACGCCCCAGTTTGATCAGCCCCGCATATTGTTGCGCCTGTTGATGCAACGTGCTGCGCAATTGATTCAACGAGGGCAGCAGCTTCTGCGACACCCCCTGCACTGCCGCCAGGTGCATGGCAGTCGGGAAAATGTCATTCGTCGAATGACCGAGATTCACATGGTCATTGGGATGCACCGTCCTGTCCAGGCCCCGCGACCCGCCCAAAATTTCAGATGCCCGGTTGGCCAGCACCTCGTTCATGTTCATATTGGTTTGGGTGCCCGAACCGGTCTGCCAGATCGACAGCGGGAAGTCTTCCCAGTGCGCGCCTGCCAGAACCTCGTCAGCGGCTTGCGCAATGGCCGCTGCCATGGCGGGATTCAACAGCCCCAGTTCACTGTTCACCTGTGCACACACCTTTTTGATGTGTGCCAATGCAGCAAGCAGTTCCCGCGGCATGCGCTCGGTAGAAATCGCAAAAAAGGTTAACGAGCGCTGTGTCGTAGCGCCCCAGAGTGCGCCAGCGGGCACGTCGACGACGCCCATTGAATCGCGCTCTTTCCTGAATGTCGGCAAGTCCATCTCGAGCCCCTGACCATTTAGTTTGGGGGGAACCGTCAACGAATGCAGGCTCCCCAATTAGCCCGTTCACGATAGGTGCACACCAAGGGGCGGTCTGTTCGCTGGCAAGCGGTGCGCAGTGCCGTGCCCGTACCGAAGGAGCATGCCGACCTTTATCCGCGCGATACTCTGGGCCATTCTTCTACTGTCGCCCCCCAGCCCATGCCCCACTACTGGCTCATGAAAGCCGAGCCCGCCGAGGCTTCGATCGATGATGTTTTGGCCATGCCCGATGCCACCGTAGGGTGGACCGGTGTGCGCAATTACCAGGCTCGCAACTTCATGCGCGACAGCATGCAGGTGGGCGATGGCGTGCTTTTCTACCACTCCAGCTGTGCGCAACCGGGCATTGTGGGGATCGCGCGGGTGGCGTCGAGCACCAAGGTGGACCCGACGCAATTCGACCCTGCGTCGCCCTACTTTGATGCAGCCAGCAAGCCCGAAGCCCCGCGCTGGCTGCTAGTAGATGTGCAGGTAACCCACAAAACCCGTAACTTCACCCTGCCCGAGCTGCGCGCTGACGCCGCACTGGCGGACTTACTCATCCTCAAAAAAGGCAACCGGCTGTCCATCACTCCGGTGGAGCACCGGCATTGGCAGCACATTGTGCAGAGCTTGGGTGTGGCCTGAAGTCCAATACTAGCGCCGCCGCGCCGAGCGGACACCGGCCAGCTCGTTCACGATCTTGAGCACCCGCGCCAAGCGACCGGACTCCGCCACTTCCACGGTAAACGTCATCCACGCTGTACCTTTGACCGATTGGGTTTGCACCCCGATGACGTTCATCTTTTCTTTGGCAAACACCTCCGAAATATCGCGCAGCAGGCCTTGCCGGTCGATCGCTTCCACCGCCACATCCACCGGGTAGACATTGCCGTCTTTGCCACTCGGGGCGCCCCACTCCACCTCGATCAGGCGGTCGCCACTGCGTTGCACCATGTTGCGCAGGTTGGAGCAATCCGACCGGTGCACGCTCACGCCCTTGCCACGGGTCACAAAGCCGCTGATCAAATCCGGCGGTGCCGGCTTGCAGCATTTGGCCAACTGGGTCATCAGCGAATCGATGCCCACCACCAGCACACCGCCCTTGCCGCCGGACAGGGCCCGTGGCTTTTTGAGCGGCATGTAGTCGTCCTGCGCGCCCGCAGGCTCGGGCGGGCGCAGCAGCAGTTCAATGTTGCGGAGCGAAAACTCGTCTTTGCCCACCACTTCAAACAAAGCGTCGGCATTGTTGAAGCCCAGCTGGCTGGCGAGATCGTCGAGCTTGATGGCGGTTTTGCCTTCGCGCTGCAGTAGCTTTTCTACCGCCTCGCGGCCCTTGGCCATGGTTTCGCCCATCGCGAGCGCATTGAACCAGGCCCGCACTTTGGCCCGCGCGCGGTGGCTGACCAGGTAGCCCAGCTCGGGGTTGAGCCAGTCGCGCGAGGGGCCGCCTTCTTTCACGGCAGTCACTTCCACCGTCTGGCCGTTTTTGAGCGGTGTGTTCAATGGCACCATGGCGCCGTCTACCTTGGCACCCCGGCAGCGGTGGCCCAGGTTGGTGTGCACGCTATAGGCGAAGTCGACAGCCGTGGCGCCTTGGGGCAGCTCCACAATGGCTGCGTCCGGCGTCAGCACATAAATGCGGTCGTCAAACATGCCCTGGCCGTCAGGCGTGGCGTGGGCGCCGGATAGATCGCGCTCCCAGGCCAGCAACTGGCGCAGCACGGCAATCTTGGCGTCGTACTCGCCAGCGGCCGTCACACTGCCGCCGTAACCCTTGGCGCCCGCCTCTTTGTAGGCCCAGTGGGCCGCCACGCCATGCTCAGCATGGTCGTGCATCGGCTGGGTGCGGATCTGCACCTCAATCGGCTGGCCACCGGCGTCGCGCACCACGGTGTGCAGCGACTGGTAGCCGTTGGGCTTGGGCCGGGCAATGTAGTCGTCGAACTCTTCAGTGATGGGCGTGAAACCGGTGTGCACCAGGCTGAGCGCCGCATAGCAGTCCGGCACCGTGGGCACCACGATGCGAAGTGCCCGGATGTCATACACCTGATCAAAACCCAGCGATTTGCCCCGCATCTTTTTGACGATGCTGTAGATGTGCTTCGGCCGTCCCTGCACTGTGGCTGTCACGCCCTGAGCGGCCAGGTCATCGGCGAGTTGCTGGCGCAGGCGCTCCACCGAGGCTTCCCGCTCCACGCGCTTTTCGTCCAAGAGCTTGGCCACCTGTTTGTAGGTGTCGGGCTCCAGAAAGCGGAAGGACAGATCCTCCATCTCCCACTTGATTTCCCAGATGCCCAGACGGTTGGCCAAGGGCGCAAACACCTGCAAGCCCTCAGAGGCCAAGCCGGGCGGCACCGGCAGCTTGGTCGCAGCAAAGTGCCGCAAGGTCTGCAGGCGCGAGGCCAGGCGCAACATGACCACGCGCAAATCCTTGCTGAAGGCCAGCAGCATCTTGCGCACACTCTCGGTCTGCGCCGCTGCGGTTTGTGCCATGGGTGCGGCGCTGATGCTGTGGCCCGCCGACTGGTGGGTCAAGCGCGCCATGCGCTGCAAACGCACCAACTTGGTGGTCTCCATCGCAAGGTCGGCAAAGTTGTCGCCAAAGGCTTTGGCAATCACTTCGTGCGGCTTGTTCAGGTGGTCGCAGGCGTACACCAGATAACTGGCAGCCTGCATGGCCTCCGAGCCGCCGATGGTGCGCAAAATGGCGGCCACCGCGTCGGCGTGTTGCAGCACGTTTTCGCCGGTGTCCAGCGACTCCGTCGCCAACAAAGGCTCAGCAAAAGCGCGGGCGCGCTGCAAGGCTCCAGCCTGCTCGGGCAGGCTGTCTGCGGTAGCCGCGATGACTTGCGGGGTGGCCGAGGCAATCTCCCCGGCGTACAAACTTTTCATGGAAGGCTCACAAGGCGGGGGACGTTACCCCAGCAAAAAAGAAGTCACGGCGTCCTGTTGGTCTTGGGCGATCAGCGTGGGGGCATGGCCCACGCCGGCAAACTCCACCAAGCGGGCTTTGGGCCCCCGCTGTGTCATGGCCTGCGCAGTTTCGGGTGACAAGAGGTCAGAGTCCGCCCCGCGCAGCAGCAAGGTGTCCGCCGTGATGGCGTCATACAGTTGCCACAGCTGCGCCTGGCCGGCCAGCGCCAACTCTTCGGTCACTGCCCGGAAGGGGATGGCAATCGCTGGGTCGTAGTGCAGGCCCACCTTGCCATCCGGCAGGGTCTTGACCATATGGCGAGACAACTCCAGCCACTGCGCCGGGGTGTGCGGGCCGAAGCTGCTCGAAATCGCCCACATGGCATCAGCCGCCTGTTGCAGATTGTCAAAGCTCACTGCACGGCCCAGATAGGTGCCGATGCGCTGCAGCGACGACCACTGGATCACCGGGCCCACATCGTTGAGCACGAGCTTGCGCACCTGCACACCCACCGAAGCGGCATGCGCGGTCACCGCCAAACCGATCAAGCCGCCCATGCTGGTGCCCACCCAATCCAGCGTGACCGGTTTCAGGTGCGCCAGCAGACCCAACATGTCGGCCGCATACACGGGTACGCCATAGCCGGCAGGGTCCTTGATCCAATCGCTCTGACCACGGCCGGCCACATCGGGGCACACCACGCGGATCGGTTGGGATGAGCGAGCCACCAGCGCCCGTGCCAGCACATCGAAGTCGCGCCCCTGGCGCGAGAGGCCATGCACACACACCACCGTGTGCGCAGCATCCGCAGCGCCCCACTGCCAATACGCCATGCGGCGCGGGCCGTTGGCGTCAGCGCAGGGTACGTGATTCAGCGTAGGTTCAGACATGGTGCAATCACTCGTTTGATAATGACCACATCCTAATGGAATCCCCCCACCACTTTGTGAAGGAAGACGCATGTTGAAAGGTAAAACCGCCCTCGTTACCGGCTCCACCAGCGGTATCGGTTTGGGTATCGCCAAGGCACTGGCCGCACAAGGCGCCAACATCGTGCTCAACGGCTTTGGCGACGTGGAAGGCCCCAAGGCGGAAATCGCGGCGCTGGGTGTGCAGGTGACGTACCACGGCGCGGACATGAGCAAGCCTGCCGAGATCGAAGCCATGATCGAACATGCCAAGGCCACTTTTGGCGGCGTGGACATCCTGGTCAACA
>DGQR01000060.1 GCA_002390825.1 Rhodoferax sp. UBA4409 | reverse complement strand
GCTAACGCGCTCAAGCGCATCCAGAGCGGCGACTATGCCAAGATGTTCATCCTGGAAGGCCGCACCAACGATCCGAGCATGACGGCCCGTCGCCGCAACATGGCTGAGCACAGCATCGAGAAGGTGGGTGGCCAGCTGCGCGCCATGATGCCCTGAATCGCCAAGAACAACCTGGTCGACCAGACCCGCAACTAAGCCGCTATGGCTTCACGCAAAAGGCCACCTCGGTGGCCTTTTGCTTTGGGGGTTCTTCTATGGATGGATCGCGCACTGGCTTACACTGCGTGCCTGACTTTGTTCCGGTTGTTTTGGAACGTATTGGGCCTCAAAGGCCCTCCCTGGAGATGGCATGCATGATGGAATAGAAACCCAAGGTTCGACCGGTAATGGTGGCGGTGTTAAAAACCGGCGCAAAGGCATCTATGTGCTGCCGAACCTGTTTACTTTGGCCGCCTTGTTCGGTGGCTTTTACGCCATTGTCATGGCAATGAATGGGCGCTTTGATCTTGCTGCTGCAGGTATTTTTTGCGCGATGGTGCTCGACAGCTTAGACGGCCGGGTTGCCCGGATGACCAATACCCAAAGCGCTTTTGGTGAGCAAATGGATTCGCTCTCCGACATGGTGTCTTTCGGCGCTGCACCTGCTTTGATCTCCTATGAGTGGGCGTTGCGGGGGCTAGGGCGCTGGGGCTGGTTTGCGGCCTTTGTGTATTGCGCGTGCGCAGCACTCCGTTTGGCCCGCTTCAATGTCAACACGACGGTCGTGGACAAGCGCTACTTTCAGGGCCTGCCGTCTCCAGCAGCTGCAGCGTTGGTAGCGGGTTTTATCTGGGTTGCTACAGACCAAGGCATATCTGGCCCATCGGTTGCTTGGCCGGTATTCGCATTGGCTTTGTATGCGGGTCTGACCATGGTGACCAATGTTCCGTTTTACAGCTTCAAAGACGTGCAAATGAAGCGCAGTGTCCCATTTGTCGTCATTGTTCTGATCGCTCTGGGCATTGCGGTGATCAATATCCACCCGCCGATTGTGATGTTCGGCGTGTTCGTGGTGTATGGATTTAGCGGATACGTGGTGTATCTGGTGCGTCGCGCCCGTGGTGTACGAACCAGCGTGATTAGCACGTCGACCGACGAGCCTGAAGAGCGCGGCTTGCATCGATAAACAGAGGGGAATTTCCATGTCTGACAAACTGATTATTTTTGACACCACTTTGCGGGATGGCGAACAGTCGCCCGGCGCCTCCATGACCCGTGACGAGAAGCTGCGTATTGCCCGTCAGCTGGAACGCTTGCGCGTGGACGTGATCGAGGCTGGATTTGCTGCAAGTTCGAACGGCGATTTTGAGGCAGTGCAGCTGATTGCCAACTCGATCAAGGATTCCACCGTGTGCTCGCTGTCGCGTGCAAACGACCGTGATATTTCCCGAGCTGCCGAGGCGCTCAAGGGCGCCAACAGCGCGCGAATCCACACCTTTATTGCGACCTCTGCACTGCACATGGAGAAAAAGCTCCGCATGTCGCCAGAGCAAGTGCTGGAACAGGCTAAACAGTCCGTGCGTTTCGCGCGTAACCTGGTCGCTGATATTGAATTCAGCCCGGAAGACGGTTATCGCAGCGACCCTGACTTTTTGTGCCGCGTTCTCGAAGCTGTGATTGCTGAAGGGGCTACCACCATCAACGTGCCCGATACGGTCGGTTATGCGGTGCCTGAGCTGTATGGCAACTTCATCAAATCTTTGCGCGAACGCATTCCCAACTCCGACAAAGCGATCTGGTCAGTGCATTGCCACAACGACTTGGGTATGGCGGTTGCCAACTCCTTGGCTGGGGTGAAGATTGGAGGAGCTCGTCAGGTGGAATGCACCGTGAATGGCTTGGGTGAGCGGGCCGGAAATTGCAGTCTGGAAGAGATTGTGATGGCCGTGAAGACCCGTAAAGACTATTTCGGACTGGAGCTGGGCATTGATGCAACGCACATCCTCGCAGCGAGCCGCATGGTGAGTCAGACCACCGGTTTTGTTGTACAGCCCAATAAAGCGGTGGTCGGTGCCAACGCGTTTGCCCATGCCTCTGGCATTCACCAAGACGGCGTTTTGAAGGCCCGTGATACCTATGAAATCATGCGCGCGGAAGATGTGGGCTGGACGGCCAACAAAATCGTGCTGGGCAAGCTGAGCGGCCGCAATGCTTTCAAACAACGTCTGCAGGAGTTAGGAGTCCAACTCGGCAGTGAGACTGAGATCAACGCAGCGTTTTCCCGCTTTAAGGAACTGGCTGATCGCAAAAGCGAAATTTTTGACGAAGACATCCTTGCGCTGGTTGGCGACGAGAGTGTGTCGTCGGAGATCGAGCAATATGGGTTCGTTTCATTGTCTCAGCATAGTGAAACAGGGGAGCGGCCCCAAGCCACGATTGTGTTTACCTCTGGCGGCAAAGAGATGAAGGGTGCATCTGACGGCAATGGACCCGTCGATGCGTCGCTGAAAGCGATCGAGTCTCTGGTGCAAAGTGGGGCTGAGATGGTCTTGTACTCGGTGAACGCGATCAGCGGGTCGACGGAAAGTCAAGGCGAAGTGACAGTACGACTGCAAAACAGCGGTCGTGTGGTCAACGGAGTCGGGTCCGATCCGGACATCGTGGTGGCGTCGGCGAAAGCTTACTTGAGTGCTTTGAATAAGCTGCAAAGCAAGTCAGATCGTGTTGCGGCACAGGGGTGAGCGAGTTAAGTTGAAAATAGTTGAGGTTCAGCGCGCAAGTATTTGATCTATTTGAAGTTTTTTGATTAAACTGGCGGGGAACACTATAAAAAGCGTCTGCAAATGATTTGCAGGCGTTTTTTTCAAAGGAACTATGTTGAAACGCATCATTATTCAACTCAGCGCCGCAGGTCTTATGGCTTCCGTGCTGTTACTTCCTTTCTCAGCACTTGCCACGACGCAGAGCAAGAAAGCTACTGCCAAAACTTCGCAAGTGAAGGCTTCGCAAAGCAAAAAGGTGGCAGTCAAGGCGGTACGCAAACAAAAGGCGGTTCCCGCTACCAAGCGGGTCTCAACCAAAAAGCCTGTAGCCAAAAATATCAAAAAGGCTGTAGTCGCCGTCGCTCCAAAACCCTCTTACGGGCAGCTCGCGGGCTTGCATGGCAAGCAAGACGCCTTGGACTTGAAGTCGAGCGTCGCCTTCGTGGTGGACCAGGACACCAAGGAAGTGCTTTTCAGTAAAAACGAGAACGCAGTGCTTCCGATCGCGTCGATCACCAAATTGATGACCGGAGTGCTCATCAGCGAAGCACGGCTTCCGATGGAAGAGTCCATCGAAATTACCCAAGCTGATGTGGATACCGAGAAAGGCAGCTCCTCGCGTTTGCGCGTAGGTACTGAGTTGTCACGCGGTGAGCTACTTCACCTAGCCTTGATGGCGAGTGAAAACCGAGCTGCGCATGCACTGGGCAGGACTTACCCGGGTGGCTTGCAGCTTTTTGTCAACTTGATGAACCGCAAAGCCAAGCTATTGGGCATGGCAGATACGCAGTATGTGGAGCCCACAGGCCTGAGCAGCCGCAATCAGTCCAGCGCCAAGGATTTGGCTACTCTGGTGAGTTACGCCTACAGCGATCAGACTCTGCGTGAACTGTCCACCTCAACCGGCTATCAAGTTGAAGTGGGTAACCGTACTTTGCAGTACAACAACACTAATCGCTTGGTGAAAAACCCAGCGTGGGAAATCGGACTGCAGAAGACGGGCTACATTGCTGAGGCAGGGCAGTGTTTGGTGATGCAAGCAAAAATATCAGGCCGAAAACTCATCATGGTTTTTCTGGACTCTGCGGGCAAGCTGACGCGAATTGCTGATGCGGAACGTGTGCGCAAGTGGGTGGAAACAGGTCACCCCGTCGCTACGAAAGGCTCGCCGCTCGCCCTCAAAGGATTCGATAGTCGTATTGCAACAAACTGACAACAAAAAAGCCTGCTCTTGCAGGCTTTTATCTTTGGGGGGATCTAAACCCCAGTGTCTCCGAGATGTGACGCGCGGTCTCTTTGAGTTTGGGTAGCCAGTCGTCTTCCAAGCGACCGGAAGGCGCAGAAATGGACAGGCCTGCGATCAGCTTGCCTTGGTCGTCGTAAATGCCTGCAGCCATGCAGCGGACACCCAGTTCAAGTTCTTCATTGTCACTTGCCTGGCCATACTGACGGACCTTGGAGAGCTCGCGCTCCAACACGTCCAAGTCGGTGATGCTGTTTTTGGTGTGGCCTTGCAGCCCTGTTCTGGTGGCATAGGAGCGAATGCGCAGGGGATCATCAGCGGCCAAGAACAATTTGCCCACGGAGGTGAGGTGTAGCGGTGCGCGTCCGCCAATTGCTCTGACAACTTGCATGCCGCTACGTTCACTGTAGGCACGCTCGACATAGATGATTTCATCGCCCTGGCGCATGCTCAGGTTAACGGGCTGCTGAATTAACTTGTGCAGCTCGCGCATAGGGCCCAGCGCTGCGTCGCGGACGTTCAGGCGGGCCTTCACAAGATTCCCCAGTTCCAACAGGCGCATCCCGAGGCGGTAGCTGCCTGATTGAGGGCGATCGACAAACCGCCCGGACACCAAGTCATTCAAGAACCGATGCGTTGTAGAGGGATGCAGACCAGCGCGTTCACTGATCTCTTTCAGCGGGATCGCCTCTTCTCTGGAAGCGAGAACGTCAATCAACGTGAACATGCGCTCCAGCACTTGAACTGCGGGGGCGGATTGGGGGTCGTGTTCTTTTTTAGTCATGGTGCTTCGTGGCCGATGTTAACCCGTCAAAGCCCCTACACCTGTGGGTTCAATGGCCCTGTTGCATTCCAGATGCCATTCACCAAAATTTCATGCGGTTTGAAGTTGGCCTTGTATTGCATCTTCGGGCTGCTCTCAATCCAATAGCCCAAGTAGACATAAGGCAGCCCAAGCTGTTTGGCCTGCTCAATCTGCCACAGCACATTGAATGTTCCATAGCTGGCGCCTTCATCGGGTGCAAAAAATGTGTACACCGCGGATAGGCCGTTGTCGAGGACATCCAAAATGGACACCATTTTGAGTGCACCCAAGCTTTGCTCGCTATCTGTCGCTTCCCGAAACTCAACCAAACGGGAGTTCACGCGACTCTGCAGCAGAAACTGCACATATTGATCGATGCTGTCCTCATCCATACCGCCTCCGGCATGTCTGGCGAGTTGGTAGCGCAGATAGAGGTCGTAGTGTTCTCTCGAAAAGCCGAGGTTTAGTACGCGGGCCTGCAAGTTGGTGTGTTGTCTTGCCGCTCTTTTCTGGCTCTTGTTGGCTTGGAATTGTTCCACCGGAATGCGTAGCGGGGTGCAGGCCTGGCACCCATCACAGTAAGGGCGGTAGGTGAACATGCCGCTGCGCCGGAAGCCCTTCTCAACGAGGCTGGAGTAGGTTGCCGTGTCAATGATGTGGCTTGGCGTGGCTACTTGGGAGCGGGCTTGTCGGTCCGAGAGGTAACTGCAGTCGTACGGCGCAGTGGCATAAAACTGCAGTGTTTGGATGGGGAGATCCGTCAGATCGGTCATGGCAGAGTTTCGCAAGCTGACTACAAGTAATTCCAGTATAGGCGGTCAAAGTCCCACTGGATGGGCGGCTTCGGTATGGCGGAGTCGAGGCACTGCTGGAATGCCTTTTTGTCGATCGGCCGTGCGCCCATGAAGGCCAGATGTGAGGTGACCTGCTGGCAATCAATCCATGCGACTTTGTGGTGGCGGGCAATCGCCACTAATGCGGCCAAAGCCAGTTTGGATGCGTCGGTCCGCCTTGCAAACATCGATTCGCCAAACACGGCGTGACCAATGCAGACGCAGTACAAGCCGCCGACCAGTTCACCATCTTGCCAAGTCTCAATGCTGTGCGCGTGCCCTGCATGGTGCAAGCGCAGATATGCCGCCCGGATTTCCGGCAGTATCCATGTGCCGTTTTGTCCATCGCGAGGGGTCAAAGAGCAGGCTTCAATGACTTTTTCGAAAGAGCTGTCCACCCGTATTTCAGAACCCGGGGTGTCCCGGAAACGCCGGATGGTTTTCTTGAGTGACCTGTGGAGCCGGAACTCATCCACCCACAACGTCATCCGCGGGCTTGTGCTCCACCAAAGTTTGGGCTGGCCTTCGCTGTACCAGGGAAAAATGCCATTGGAGTAGGCGCGGAGCAATGTCGCGGGCTCCAGATCGCCGCCGGCTGCGAGCAAGCCCGGGGCAGGTGAGTCCTCTCCCCAAGCCGCAGAGGTATTCGGAAATGATTCGCCGGGTTCCAACCAGGGCAGCAGGGGTGACGATGTAGGCATGGAAGGGAGGTGCAAAAAAACGATGACGAAGCTGGAAACAGCAGTTTTATCAGGTTAGAATACCAGCTGTCGGGGTGTAGCGCAGCCTGGTAGCGCATCTGCTTTGGGAGCAGAGGGTCGCGAGTTCGAATCCCGCCGCCCCGACCACTTTTTAAAAATCAAAGGCTCTGAAGTTTTAATGCTTTGGGGCCTTTGTTCTTTGTGCCCGTAGCTCAGTCGGAT
>DGQR01000064.1:20333-22296 GCA_002390825.1 Rhodoferax sp. UBA4409 | reverse complement strand
CCGCCGTCGATGTGGGCCACATTGCTCATGCCCATGTCCTGCAAGGCTTTGGCAGCCAACGCACTGCGCCAGCCAGCTCCGCAAAACAGGATGAACTCTTTGGACTCATCCGCAAACAGGGGCTTGTGGTACGGCGACTCGGGGTCCACCCAAAACTCCAATATGCCGCGCGGCGCATGGAATGCCCCCACCACGGTGCCGTCGTTCAGCTCGCGGATATCGCGGATATCCACGATTTGCACAGCCGGGTCTTGCAGGCGGGCTTGCACCTCGGCGACGCTGTAGGTGGTGACCTGGGCCATGGCTTCGTCCACCAGTGCGCGGGATCCTTTGGTAATGGGCATGGCAATCTCCTTCAGGGTCAGGCGTCAAACACCACGCCATCTTGCAACGTTGCAGCGCCGGAGCGCACCAGGTCGTGCACCAATTGCTGTGTGGCCTCTTCCAAAGTGGCGCCGGCAAAGTGTTTTTCGAAGGTGTGGTTGAAATAGCTGGTGTTGCGCGCCCACGCAATAAGCTCGGGCAGGGGCAAATGGCGGGCTTCGAGCAGCTTGAACTTGAGCAACACCTTGGCCGCGTACTGCAAGTGCTTGGCCGGGTTTTGCACAAAACCGTTCAGGCGCTGGCGAGCATACGCAATGGCCTGTGGGGCATCTGCGAACGGGGCGCCATGGCCGGGAATGACGGTGGCAGGCTTCAACCGCTCAATCACATCCAGCGTGGCGGCCACTTCGTCGAACGCGTCGTCGCCGTCCAGCTCGGGGAACACCACGCCAAAGCCTTTTTCCCACAGCGCATCTGCCGACACCAGCGTGCGGCTTTGCGGCTCAAACAGGATGACCGAATGCGGGTCGTGCCCCGGTGCTGCATGCACCTGCCAATGCAGGTCGCCCAACAGCATCTCGGTACCCGGTTGCAACGTGGCATTCAAATGAAAGCGCGGGCACTGCTGGCCCGTGGGTGTGTAGCTCAGGGCATGGGCATCCCACACGCGCACATAGTCAGCGTGGCCCGGTGGAATATGCGTTTGCAGTGCGGGGTAGCGCGCCTGCAGTGCGGCGTTGCCCCCGCAGTGGTCGCTGTGCAAATGGGTGTTGAGCAGCAAATCCAGCGGCTGGCCTTGCAGCGCCGAGTCCACCAGCGCGAGCGTCTGATCAACGTGGGTGCAGTAGCCGCTATCGACGAGCGCGGTGCCGCCCGCGCCCTGGATCAGGATGTTGTTGCTGGACAGCCAGCCCCGCTCCAAGACGGTGACGCCGGCAGGCAGTGCGTGTGCCATGGAACTCAAGCCAGTGCGCGCTGAATGATGATCTTCTGCACGTCGCTGGTGCCTTCATAAATCTGGCACACCCGCACGTCGCGGTAGATACGCTCCACCGGGAAGTCGCTCACATAGCCGTAGCCGCCCAGAGTCTGGATGGCGGCGCTACACACCTTCTCCGCCATTTCGCTGGCAAACAGCTTGGCCATGGCGGCTTCTTTCAAACACGGGCGGCCGGCATCGCGCAGGGCAGCGGCATGCCAGATGAGTTGCCGCGCAGCTTCCAGCTGGGTGGCGCAGTCCGCCAAACGGAAGCCCACCGCTTGGTGGTTGAAGATGGGCTGGCCGAAGCTCTGGCGGTCTTTGGCATAAGCAATCGCCACATCCAGCGCGCTGCGGGCCATGCCCACGCTTTGCGCGGCAATGCCGATGCGCCCGCCCTCCAGCCCACCGAGGGCAATGCCATAACCCTCGCCTTCTTTGCCGATCAGGTTCTCGGCGGGAATGCGGCAGTTGTCAAAATTGATCTGCGCGGTATCGCTGCTGTGTTGGCCGAGCTTGTCTTCCAGCCGCGCGACCACATAGCCCGGCGCATTGGTGGGCACCAGGAAGGCGCTCATCCCCTTCTTGCCGGCCGCCTTGTCGGTCACTGCGATGACGATGGCTACATCGCCATTCTTACCACTGGTGATGAACTGCTTG
>DGQR01000064.1:0-20230 GCA_002390825.1 Rhodoferax sp. UBA4409 | reverse complement strand
TGAACTGCTTGACGCCGTTGATGACGTATTCATCGCCCTCTTTGACGGCTGTTGTGCGCAGGCTGGAGGCATCGCTGCCCACATGCGGCTCGGTCAGGCAAAAGGCACCCAGCATCTGGCCCTGCGCCAGCGGCTCCAGCCACTGCTTTTTTTGCTGTGCGTTGCCGAACTTCATCAAGATGGCGTTGACCGGGCAGTTGGTGACGCTGATCACCGTGCTGGTGCCGCCATCACCCGCGGCAATTTCTTCCAGCACCAAAGCCAGGGTCACATAGTCCAGCCCTGCTCCGCCTAACTCTTCAGGCACGCAAATGCCGTAGGCACCCAGAGCGGCCAAGCCTTGGTGCGCCGCTTTGGGGAAGGTGTGTTCCTTGTCCCACTTGGCGGCGTTGGGCCAGAGCTCGGCTTGGGCAAAGTCGCGCACGGCGTCGCGGATCATTTCCTGGTCTTGGGTCAGCAGCATGGGGATGTCTCTCGGGTCGTTGTGTTGGTGTTGGATTTACCAGCTGGAAAACGGGGTTCCATCCCAGCGCAGGTAGGGCACGTCGCGGCTGGAAAACACGGTGCTTGGGGTGATGCGCGCGGCCACGGTTGCGCGAATGGCGGCCACACTCTCTTCGGGCAGCAAGGGGGCATCGGGCGTACCCATATCGGTACGCGCCCAGCCCGGGTGAATCAGCAGAAACTGCGCATTCGGGTAATCGGGCTGCGCTGCCACTACGGCCATGTTCAATGCGGCCTTGCTCACGTGGTAGACCCAGGCGCGGCTGCTCTCGACGCCGCCGATTTGCCCAAAGTCGCTGGTGATAAACACAAACTGGCCCCGCGCCTCCTCGACCCAGGGTGCCACCTGCGGCAAGGCCTGCATGGCGCCCAGCACATTGGCGTGCATCATCGCGTCAAACGCCTGCTGCGTGGGGGGCGACTTGGCGTCGTCCGCGCTGAAGACACCGGCCACGTAATAGGCCCGGTCGATCTTTTCACCGTCCAGCTGCCAGCTCAGGCCGCTGACGCTGGCCGGGTTGGTCACATCCAGTTTCATGGCTTGGGCACCCAGGTCGCGCAGCCGCTCTAGCCCCGCCGCATCGCGCGCGGTGGCAATGACGCGCTCGCCCGCCTCCAGGTACTGGCGCACCAGCTCCAAGCCAATGCCGCGTGAGGCGCCCACAATCAAAATGGTCTTCATGGTGGTGATGCCCCTCGTTCAGGCCAGATAGCCCGCGTATTCAAAATAGCCCGACCACGCGGGATCGAAGCTGACCTTGATCTCAGCGTCTGCGGCTTCGGGTCGCGCCAACAGGGGGGCCAGCGTCTGGCGCGTCAAGGCCTCGTCGACCACGTAGTAGAGCGCTTGCCGGCGGCCTTCTTTGGTCAGGGTCAGCACCATCAGGCCTTGGTGCATTTGTTGCAACAGCATGCCGGCCTGGTCTTGCAGAGCTTGGGCCCGGGATTGAGCACCCTCATCTGCCGCTGGCAAGTCCAGGGTCCATGCGGTGGCCAGGTCGGCACGCATGGCAACGGCATCTGCACTCAGGTTCACCGCCACAAAGCCGGCTTCTTGCGCGTCAGAGGCTTCCTCGGTGACGGTGTCGTCGTCGCCCCAGGCAAAGTCGTCAAGCTCGATTTCATTACCGGAATCATCGACCGCGCAATTGAACTGGAGCTCCATGCCTTCCCAATGCGCCTCGCCGGTCGGGAAAATGCCGGTGCGGCCCAAGGTCTCCACCCAATAGGTGTCGAACACCTGCGCGAGTGCGCTCAAGGGCGTCCAGGAGGCCGGGGCGTCAGGCGCCGGGGTCACAAAGTCGATGGCCCCGACCTTGACCGCAAAATCGTACTCACCCAACACATGGTCGAGCATGATGAAAGCCATGTGCCGGGCCTGCTCCGCCAAGGCCTCGGGCACCTCTGGCTTGAAGTGGAGCTCCAGGGCCACACGGCCGTCGTCTTGCTCCAGGGCGACCATCACCTCTGAGGTCGAGAGCTCCAGCCCCTCCATCTGGATCGAAAAATCGGCTTCCGGGCTGCGTGCCCTGAAGGCAGTCACCCCGAAATGTACCAATGCCGGCGCAGCACCCGCCACCTGGGACAACAAGGGAAAAAATTCGATATGGCCATGGGCGGTCAGCACCAACTCCAGCCGGGTGGCATCGGGGGCGCCCAGCACCTCCAGCGTCACACCGTGCAGGTATTGGCTCGCGAGTGCGTTGATCTGCTCCACACGCTCGGCCGGCGGGAGGTGAAAGAACGCGGCTTCCTGGACTGCGAATTCGCGCCAGAAGCTGGCGATCTCGGGGGTGGGCTGCATGGATATCCTGAAAATAGTGAAGGTCGCTAGTATTTCAGAAGCTGGGTGCGCAGCCCGCCCGGTTTACAGCAGCTCCAGGGCGACCGCGGTCGCCTCACCGCCACCAATACACAAGGTGGCTACGCCCTTTTTGAGACCCCGGGCCTTCAAGGCGTGAATCAGCGTGACCATGATGCGCGCCCCAGACGCGCCGATCGGGTGGCCCAGCGCACAGGCGCCGCCGTTGACGTTCACTTTGTCATGCGGAATGTTCAGCTCAGCCATCAGTGCCATCGGTACCACGGCAAACGCCTCGTTGATTTCCCACAGGTCCACGTCTTCCACCTTCCAGCCGGCTTTGGCCAGCACCTTTTGGGTGGCACCCACCGGCGCGGTGGCAAACCAGTTGGGCTCTTGGGCATGGGTGGTGTGGGCCACAATTTTGGCCAGCGGCTTGCAACCGAGGTCTTTGGCGGTGCCTTCGCGCATCAGCACCATGGCGGCTGCGCCGTCGTTGATGGAGCTGCTGCTGGCGGCGGTGATGGTGCCGTCTTTTTTGAAGGCCGCTTTGAGGGTAGGAATCTTGTCCAGCTTGATCTTGCCGGGGCCTTCGTCGATGCTGACCTGGACCTCGCCGGTGCGGGTTTTGACCGTTACCGGGGTGATTTCCGCCTCAAACGCTCCTGATTTGATAGCTGCTTGCGCACGCTGCACGCTGGCTGTGGCGAAATTGTCTTGTTGTTCGCGGGTAAAGCTGTATTTGACGGCGCAGTCTTCACCGAAGGTGCCCATGGAGCGGCCGGCCTCGTAGGCGTCTTCCAAGCCGTCGAGCATCATGTGGTCCATCACGCGGTCATGGCCGATGCGGATACCGCTACGGCCCTTGAGCAGCAGGTGGGGCGCGTTGGTCATGCTTTCCATGCCGCCGGCTACCAGTACATCGTGGCTGCCGGCCAGCAACATGTCGTGGGCGAACATGGCCGCGCGCATGCCAGAGCCGCACATCTTGCTCAGGGTGACCGCACCAGCGCTTTTGGGCAAGCCGCCCTTGAAAGCCGCCTGGCGCGCAGGCGCCTGGCCTTGGCCGGCCATCAGGCAGTTGCCGAAGATGACTTCCGTGACCAACTCGGGGCTGATACCGGCGCGCTCCACAGCAGCTTGAATGGCGGCACCGCCCAAGTCGTGGGCGGCAAGAGACGCGAAGTCGCCCTGAAAGCCACCCATGGGGGTGCGGGCAGCGCTGACGATCACAACGGTTTCTGGCATGGTCTTCCTCGGGGTCAGGTGAATGGCAAAACGCCAACAATAGATTGACGTTTACGTAAACGTCAATTGTGGCAGAAAATCTTTACCGCAGCTTCACCCCGGGCTCACACGTCTTCATGCGGGGCGTGCACCATGACGGAATGACCCATGATGCCCGCTTATCACCCGCCACCCCGGCCGCTGCGCCCCACTCTGTGCCCACATTGCCACGCCCGCACCACCGCCTCACGCGGCTGACAGCACTGCTATGCGCAAGCGCCTGTGTGTGGGCCAGTGCCCAGGCACAAACAGCGCCGGCAGCGCTCGCGCCAGCTGCCCCGACCAGCGCCATCCGTAGTTTGGGCACCCCGGACTTTGCCCAGATCGTGCAGCGCTACGGCCCGGCGGTCGTCAACATCAGCACCAGCGGTACCCGGCTGGTCACCGCCGATGGCAAAGACGGGGCGGGCAACACCAAAGGCGCCGACAACGACGACCCGACCCAGCTGTTTTTGCGCAGATTCCAAGAGCAATTCGGTGCCAGTGGCGCGAGTATGCAGATTCCGGTGAATGCCAAAGGCTCGGGCTTCATCGTGAGCGCTGACGGGCTGGTATTGACCAACGCCCATGTGATTGCCCACGCAAGCGAGGTCACGGTGAAGCTGACGGACCGGCGCGAATTCAAGGCCAAAGTTCTGGGCAGCGATGCCAAGACCGATGTGGCTGTGCTCAAAATTGAAGCGGCAGGCCTTCCGGTGGTTGCCATCGGCCAACCCGCCAACCTCAGCGTGGGCGAATGGGTGCTGGCGATTGGCTCGCCCTTCGGCCTGGACAACACGGTCACCACTGGCGTGGTGAGCGCCAAAGGCCGCACTTTGCCCGACGACTACACCGTGCCTTTCATTCAGACCGATGCAGCCGTCAACCCCGGCAACTCGGGCGGCCCGCTGTTCAACGCCGCAGGCGAGGTGGTGGGCATTAACTCGCAGATCTACACCCGCAGCGGCGGCTACCAGGGCCTGAGCTTTGCCATCCCAATCGATCTGGCGCAATCGGTGGCGCGGCAGATTGTGGCCACGGGCCACGCCTCGCACGGGGTGCTGGGCGTCTCAGTACAAGAGGTCACCCAAGCGCTGGCCGATGCCTTCAAGCTGCCGCGCCCCATGGGCGCCCTGATTTCAGACGTCCGCCCGGACAGCGCCGCCGCCAAGGCCGGCCTGCAGTTCGGCGATGTGATCGTGGCAGTAGATGGCCACCCCATCCAATCCGGCAGCGACCTGCCGCTGTGGATTGCCATGGCGGTGCCCGGCCAGCAAGTAGTGGTGGATGCCCTGCGCGGAGGCCGCGCTGTGCAGGCCCGCGCCACGATGGACGACCCCGCCCAGCGCGCAGCCGCCCCCGCCAAAGGCCAGCCGCAAGTGCCCTTGATTCCCCAACTCGGCGTAGCGGTGCGCCCCTTGTTGCCGGTGGAGCTGCGCGCGGCGGACGCGCGTCACGGCCTGATGATTGAAGCCGTCCAACCCGATGCCGGCAAAGCTGGCCTCACCCCCGGCGACATCCTGCTGGCCATTAACGAAGTGCCGGTGACCTCGGTAGAGCAAGCCCGCGCCCTGCTCGCTCAAGCCAAAGGTTTGGTCGCCCTGCTGGTGCAGCATGAGGGCGAGAAAAACTACCTCGCGGTAACGCTCAAGCCGGCGGGTTAGTCGCCCAGCCGGACAACAAAGCGGCGCAAGCCGCCTCCGGGTCGCCTGCCTTCGTGATCGCCGAAATCACCGCAGCACTGGCTGCACCTGTGGCAGCCACCTCTACCACATTGCCCGCATCAATGCCCGCAATCCCCACTACCGGCAAAGGCAGCACACCCGCCCAGTAACGCAGGTTGTCCAAGCCTTGCGGGATCCACGGCATGTCTTTGCTTTGCGTGGCAAAGATAGGGCCGCAGGCGATATAGCTGGGCCGCAGCGCCCACGCGCGGGCCACCTCCCAGTAGCTGTGGGTGCTAAGGCCGAGGCGCACTCCGGCGCTTCTCAGGGCCTGCAGGTCCACATCCTCCAAGTCTTCCTGACCCAGATGCACCCCATAAGCACCATGCTGCAGGGCGAGTTGCCAGTGATCGTTGATGAATAGTTGGGTACCGGGCGTAGCGCGGGCCACCGCCACCGACGCCTGGATTTGCGCCGCAAGCGTGGGGTCGGCGGGGTCTTTGATGCGGAGCTGCACGGTGCGGATACCGGCGGCCACTACCCGCTCGACCCATGCAGCGCTGTCCACCACTGCGTAAACACCCAGAGCAGGATGGCTGAGCGCTGCAAAAGGCGGTGCTGCGTCATCCACCACCGGCGCGGTCGCACCGGGCAGTGTGAACGCAGGCAAGTTGGCGATGTGCTGCCCAAAGTCCGGCTGCGGGTTCACCGGGCCGGCGCCCCGCCCTGCCGGATACGCGTGGCGAAGCGCATGGGTGGTGGCCATTTTGGCCAAGACCACCGCATCGGCCACACAGTAGCCGCTGGCCAGCGCGGCCGCGGCGGTGGAGGCAAAGGTACAGCCGGTGCCGTGATGGTGGATGGTGCTGACCCGAGCCAGGCTGAGCCAGCCCGTGGCTTGCGGGCTTTGCAACCAATCGCAGGCCAGACCATCCGCCTGCACCTCATCCCCGCCGGTGATGACCACAGAAAAACAGTCCTGCACTACCGTTGCATCAGACGGCGCCCACTCCCGCGTGCCCATACGCCAGCGGGCTTGCAGAGCTTGCGCCAGCGCAGGCGCAGCCGCGGCCTGCAAGGGGTGGCCCGGCTCGCCGGCGTGGAGCAAGCGCAAGGCCTCGGCGCGATTGGGGGTGATCAAGGTGGCGCGGGGCAACAGCTGGCGGCAGTAGGCGTCGAGCAATGCCTCGTCAACAAAGGCGGCACCGGTGCTAGACCCCAGCACTGGGTCTACCACCAGGGCGACCGCATGGCCTTCGGCACGCAGCCGGTCCACCCACCGGCAGACCACGCGCAGGTTATCCACACTGCCGAGCAAGCCGGTCTTGATGGTCTGCGGCAGCATGTCTTGGGCGAGTGCGGCCAGTTGCGCATCCAGCAGCTCGGCGCCAACCGGCTCCACCCGGGTGACCGCCACTGAGTTTTGTGCGGTGATGGCGGCCACCGCCGTGCAGCCGTGCACCCCGAAGGCCTGCAGGGCTTTCAGGTCCGCCTGCAGGCCGGCGCCGGCGCCGGAGTCGGAGCCGGCAATGCTCCAGACCACCGGACGTTGGCCGGCAGGTGCGCGAGCGAATTCAGTGCCAAAAGTGCTTCTAGCCCTCATAGATATTGCGCGGGTAGCTTCTTTTTCCATAGCAAACTCATAACAGAATGGGGTGGCCAGCGACCGGGGTAGACGCCACCGCCATGTCCTGGCGGGGCATGACGCCGGCTTCATAGGCCAAGCGGCCAGACTCGATGCCAAGCTTGAACGCCCGGGCCATGCGCACCGGGTCTACGGCGTGGGCGACCGCGCTGTTGAGCAGCACTGCGTCCAGCCCCAGTTCCATGGCCTGCACCGCATCTGCCGGCGAGCCGATGCCGGCGTCCACGATGAGTGGCACGCCGGGCAGGCGGGCCCGCAGGGTGCGCAGCGCGCCGGGGTTGACCAGCCCCTGCCCCGAGCCTATGGGCGCGCCCCAGGGCATGAGGATGTTGCAGCCTGCGTCCAGCAGGCGCTGGCAGCTCACTAGGTCGTCCATGCAATAAGGGAACACTTCAAAGCCGTCTTTCACCAGCTGGGTGGCGGCGGTCAGTAGTTCGAAGGGGTCAGGCTGCAAAGTGTGGGCATCGCCCACGACTTCGAGTTTGATCCACGTCGTGTCAAACAGCTCGCGGGCCATGTGGGCCAGGGTGATGGCTTCGCGGGCGGTATGGCAGCCGGCGGTGTTGGGGAGCAGGTGGGCGCCCGTGGCTTGGATGAGGGCGAAGAAGTCGCCAGCCTCGGCTCCGTGGGCGAGTTGGCGGCGTAGGCCCATGGTGACGACTTGGGCGCCGGAGGCTTGGATGGCGTCTTGCAGGACCTGGGGCGAGGGGTAGGCTGCGGTGCCCAGGAAGAACCGGCTGGTGAGGGTTCTGCCGCCTATTTGCCATTCGTTGGCTTCGGCGGGGTGACTTGGCGGCAGTGTGCTCTGCTCCGTGTCCCCCGCCCGCTTTGCGGGCTCCTCCTTGACCTGCGCAGAACACACTGCCGCCAAGTCACTTTGTGTGGCGCTCGAGCGCTCGACGCCTTCACTCATTTTCAAGGCACTAGTGCGCTCAACCACTTCTTCATTCAGTTGTGCAGTCATGTGTCAACCGCCTTCGATGGGTTGAAAGGTCAGGATGGTGTCGCCCTCTGCCAGCGGCTGCTGGGCGCGCTGGCTGCGGGGCACGAAGTTGCCGTTGATGGCAGTGGCCAGCGCGGCGGGCAGCACACCGCGTGCATCGACCCAGGCTTGTAGGGTTCGTGCGCTTGTGGTTTCCGGGGTGCCGTTCACAGTGACGGTGATGGTCATCGGCTCGGTAGTCGTCAGGCTGTCTGTAGCGGTCATAGCTTGAGCTCTTGCAATGCCTGCTCCACCAGTGCCGGGGCAATAAGCCAGCCGTGGCGGAAGAGGCCGTTGATTTCTGTTTTGCCTGCGCTATGGAGGACGGCCGGCAGGTTGTCGGGCAGCGCGGGGCGCAGGTTGGTTTCGGTGTGCACCACGCGCGCCTCAGCGAGTGCGGGAATCACGCTGTGTGCTGCACTGAGCAATTCCAGCGTGCTGCGCAGGGACACGTGCGAGCGGTCTTCGCTTTCGATTTCGCTCGCACCCACCACGATCACATCGCCGGGGCGGGGCACCATATAAATCGAGTGGCGCGGGTGCAGCAGGCGCACAGGGCGGTGCAAAGGCACGCCGGGCGCGTGCAGCCAAAACACCTCGCCGCGCACTCCGCGCACCGGCAATGCAGGCTTGGCGCCCACACCGCGCACGTCGAATACGTGGTCGAAGTGATGTTGTGCTTCGCTGGCATGGATCGCGCCTGCATCCACCGCCGTGACGGTGCTGCCCCAGTGCCACTGCACACCTTGCAATGTGCCTTGTGCAGCCAGCGCCTGCAGCGCCTGAATCGGGTGAATCTGCCCCTCGTTGGTCAGCAACCAAGCCATGGCCGGGCCTTGGATGGAAGGCTCTAGCGCACGCAGTGCATCCATCGTTAAAGACTGCGGTTGGTACGGCGCATCGGCCTTGGCTTGCAAGAGCCCGACAACGCGCTGGGCCGCACCGGCATCGCTGCGGTGCGCCAGCAGCAGGCTGCCCTGCATGTGCAGGGCTACCGGCTCAGACAGCGCCTGCACGATCTGCGGCCAGAGTTGGCAGGAGCGCACGCCCAGCGCAAACACCTCAGCGCCCGCGCGCTCCAGCTCAGCCACTGGGCTGAGCATGCCCGCCGCCGTCCAGCCCGCAGCCTGCGAACCGGACTCCGCACGCGGGCCGGGGCCCGACGCCGGGTCAAACACATGCACGTCGTGGCCTGCGCGGCTGAGCGTGAACGCCAGCAGCCGCCCGAGCACTCCCGCGCCGGCAATGCCTATGCGCAGCGCCATGGTCAGGCCTTGGTGTCGTCGGTCGCGGCCTTCACAGGGTTGATGGGGATGTAGATTTCCCCGCCCACCTTTTTGAACTCGCCCGACATCACGTCCATGCCCGATTGCAACGCCTGCTCCTCGCTCACGCCCAAGTTCTTGGCGTAGTCGCGCACTTCTTGGGTGATCTTCATGGAGCAGAACTTGGGGCCGCACATGGAGCAGAAATGCGCCACCTTGGCGCCTTCGGCCGGCAGGGTCTCGTCGTGGAATTGCTTGGCGGTGTCGGGGTCCAGCGAGAGGTTGAACTGGTCCATCCAGCGGAACTCAAAGCGCGCCTTGGACAACGCATCGTCCCGCGCCCGCACACCCGGGTGACCCTTGGCCACGTCGGCCACGTGGGCGGCAATCTTGTAAGTGATGATGCCGGTCTTCACGTCCTCGCGGTCGGGCAGGCCCAGGTGTTCCTTCGGAGTTACGTAGCAGAGCATGGCAGTGCCGAACCAGCCAATCATGGCGGCACCAATGCCGCTAGTGATGTGGTCGTAGCCCGGCGCAATGTCAGTCGTCAGCGGCCCGAGGGTGTAAAACGGGGCTTCGCCGCAGTGCTTGAGCTGCTCGGTCATGTTGGCCTGCACCATGTGCATGGGCACGTGGCCGGGGCCTTCGATCATCACCTGCACGTCTTGCTGCCAGGCCTTGTGCGTCAGCTCACCCAGGGTGTGCAGCTCGGCAAACTGGGCTTCGTCGTTCGCATCGGCACCGCTGCCGGGGCGCAGGCCATCGCCCAGCGAATAGCTCACGTCGTACGCGCGCATGATCTCCGTCATCTCGTCGAAGTGCGTGTACAAAAAGTTCTCTTTGTGATGGGCAATGCACCACTTGGCCATGATGGAGCCACCGCGCGAGACGATGCCTGTCACCCGATTGGCCGTGAGGTGAATGAAGGGCAGGCGCACGCCAGCGTGCACCGTGAAATAGTCCACGCCCTGCTCGGCTTGCTCAATCAATGTGTCGCGGAAGATTGCCCAGGTCAGGTCTTCGGCAATGCCACCCACCTTTTCCAGCGCCTGATAAATCGGCACGGTGCCGATGGGCACCGGGCTGTTGCGCACGATCCAGTCGCGTGTGGTGTGGATGTTTTTGCCGGTGGACAAGTCCATCACCGTGTCGGCCCCCCAGCGGATGGACCAGACTAGTTTTTCTACTTCTTCTTCGATGCTCGACGTCACTGCCGAGTTGCCGATGTTGGCGTTGATCTTCACCAGGAAGTTGCGGCCTATGGCCATGGGCTCCAGCTCGGTGTGGTTGATGTTGGCGGGAATGATGGCGCGGCCGCGGGCCACTTCATCGCGCACGAACTCGGGCGTCACCACCTTCGGGATGCTCGCGCCGAAGCTGTTGCCGGCCAGGCGCTTTTCGCGGTCAGCGTTGCTGAGGTACTGGGCTTGCCACTCGAGGTTCTGGTTCTCGCGCAGGGCGACGTATTCCATCTCGGGCGTGATGATGCCTTTGCGGGCGTAGTGCATTTGCGTGACGTTGGCGCCATTGCGCGCGCGGCGCGGTTGGCGCTGCAGGCCGGCAGCTTGGGCGCGCAGCGCGGCTAGTGCATCGGTCTCGCCGTTCTTGAGGCCATCGTCCAGCGCAAACGGTTTGCGGCCTTCGTACAGCTCGGTATCACCGCGACCAGCAATCCACTGCTCACGCACCAGCGGCAAGCCCGAGCGCACGTCGATGTGGGCACGCGGATCGGTGTAGGGGCCGGAGGTGTCGTACACCGTGATGGCCTCGCCATTGCTCTGCATGATTTCGCGCAGCGGCACCTGAATGTCAGGGCGACTGCCTTGCAGATAACGTTTGGTGGAAGCGGGAAGCGGCTCGCGTGTGAGGCGGATGAACTGGGCAAGCTTGTCGGGTGCGTTCACTGGGAAATCTCCGGGTTAACGCCCGAAGAAAGAGAAACACACGCCCCCGAAAACTTGGAATGAGCCCCGTCCCGCCCGGCACACGACCGGGGGCACTGCTCTGCACTTCTTACGCTGGTATGAACCAGATCAAGTTCGCGGGTTCGGAATCCATCTCAGCGCAACCATTGCGCACCCCGGGCAGGGCGGAGTGTACGACAAACACGACCTGGCTGTTGCGCAGGATGCCGAGGAAGATGTTGGCAGCCACCGTGTCCTTGGTGGCCCAAAGTGCAAATCGTCACGCCGCAGACCACGTCTGCAAAGCGCAGCATTCTGTCCGTCAATTTTCGGACAACTGCGAGAGGTGGTCAGGCACGACGGGCGGGGCAAAGAACGCGCAGCACACTTGGCCAACGCACAAGCAACATCGCCACGGTGACTGCGCTGCAGGCAAGCAACATTACCCACACCAGCACCGCCATCGAAGGCCTATCTGCCGACAAGCAGGCCAGTAGGGAGAGGCTCAGCGAGAGCGCGCCCAGCGCCCGCAGCGCCTGGCGAGTACCGATAGCCTCGTCGGCTGCACCTAGCATCACTTGCCCCCAATGCACCTCCATGGCCAGAGCCAGCCAGGCCATGCCGAGCAAGCTGAGCGCTATCGCTACGGTCAACCAAAGCGCCTCAAACATGCTCAACCTCCGTTGGGGTGGCGCTTTGCCGCACAGCGGTCGCATTGACAGCCCCACGCGCGAGCTGGGGCAACTTGCGAGATGCCCAAACGGCAATGCCCGCGCTGGCCAGCAGACTCAGGTCTACGCCGGCAACGGCCCAGTAGGTCTCGATGAATACAGTGCGGATCAGGTGGTCGCCCGTGGTCATCGCGTTGAGTAGCACCGCCACGATGGCGAGCCCGGCGATCCCCCAACATTGCTCACGCCATGCCGGGTTCAAGCGTGCTTGTCCCACTGGTGCGCTGCGCCACATGGCGTGCAGCAAGGCCAGTACCCAGCACCCCCAGAATGCCCACTTTTCCCAGTCACCTTTGCCGGCCAGACCGACCGGCAATAAGCGATTGGCCACCAGCATGCCAATGGCGGCGATCACCATCCCGGTGACCGTAGTCACCGCCAGCGCATCGACCACTCGGCTTCCTTGTGAACCGGCTTTGGCGTGCTGATGTTTGCGTTTTTCAACGAAAAAGATGAACCCCGTGGCAATACACACACAGCCCAGCAGCCCTCCCAGTACATACAGCCAGCGCAGCAGCCAGTGTTCGAAATGCTGCAAATGCAACCCGGTGAGAAACTCGTTGATGTTGGCGACTGCACTGCGGGGCGGATCCTCGAACAGCAGCTCGCCGGTGCTCCCTTTGAAATGGATACCTTCCCCCACCAGGGCCACGCGATCGCTGCCAGCGCGGTACAGGCTGACATAGCTGTTGGCGTCACCCACGTGGTGCACCATGAGAAATCCGACCTCGCCCGCCATGTCACGCGCGGCCCAGCGGCGCTTGGCCTCCCGCACCATTGCGTCCACGGAGGCAAGTGATGCCGGCACACCCGCCGCACCGTGTGGCAGGCCGGTTTGTGCAGACTCCATGACCTCATGGCGGTCATGCAGGCCCTTCAGCTGGAACTGGGAGACCGGCATGAAGTACGTGGCACCGAAGATCACGAGACCCGTAAAAGCGAAGAAGAAGTGGAATGGCAGGGCCACCACGCCACTCATATTGTGCAGATCCAGCGCGCTACGCTGGCTGTGTTTTTGAGGTCGGAAGGTGAAGAACTCGCGGAATATTTTGCGATGAATCACCACGCCACTGACCAGGCCAGCCAACATCACCATCGCAGCCAGGCCAACCATAAAAATGCCGAGATTCTTCCACTGCCATTGCAGGCTGTAGTGCATGGGATAGAACCATTCACTCCCGATTTTTAGCTGGTCGCCGTTGACGAAGGCGCCGTTGCGCGGATCAATGGTGGCCTCGCCGTGAATATGGTTATCACCTTCGGGGTCTTTGGCCATGGGTACGCGAAAACCGATGCCTGTGCGCAGCACTGGGTCGCGGTGCGTGGTGTACGCCCAGTACTCGTCGGCCGCCAACTCAAGCCGCGGGGTCATCGCCCCCCGGGCCGAGTCGTGCAACAGGGGCATATTGGCCGCGTAGTCAGCCTCGTCAGGCATGATCTTTTTCAGGGCGGGCAACAACACATGGTCAAACGAGGGCATGGGCTGCGGGTCAAACCGCGTCTGTGGAATCGCCCAACGGTCTATCTCTCGGTCGAACACCGAGAGCGAGCCAAAGAAAAATACCACGATGAGCACAAAGCCGATCACCAAGCCGAACCAGGTGTGCAACCAAGACATGGAGAGGCGGAAGGATGGAAACATAGGTTTGCCTTTCAGGCCAAAATGGCACGCTGGATCGCCCATGCAGCAGCAAACTGCAGTGCAGCGCCACCGGCTAGCACAGCCCACACACGAACCAAGCTGGCGGCGACAAACGACCACAGGAACAGGCACAAAAACAGAAGAAAGGCGAGCATGAGCACGCCAATTTCTGCATCATGGAATTCCGCGCCCAGACCCACTAGTGCAGCAACACCCGCTGCGACAAAGCCCCAGGCGAAAGCATAGGCTCCGAAGATGCCAGCGAGCACGCGACTAACCGCCGTGGCCCAATGAAGCGTTGTGTGGCGCATGGTCAGAGTTTGAAATCAACCGAGACCATCAACGTCCGGGGCGCACCATAGATTGCGCCGTACTGCACCGTGCGCAGGTACTTCTTGTCAAACAGGTTGTTGATGTTCATGCGTAGGGTGGTTTTTTTATCCAGTTCGTACGCGGCAAACGCATCAGCGATGGCATAAGCCTCCTGCCCCACGCCGCCCGTCTTGGAAACATCGGACTGCCAGCGCAGTGCTGAACCTACACGCAGATTGCTCACCAATGGCAGTCGCGTATCGACACTCAATTTCAACGTGCGGCGTGGCACCCACTCGTAGATGTCCTTGCCGTCTGGCCCCGTCAGATTGAGCGAGGTAAATCCGGCTGTAAGCTGGGTGTCCGCGCTGATACGCCCTGTGGCTTCGATCTCAAAACCACGCGAGGTCACATCTTTCGGTTCGTAGTAATTGCTTTGGGACGTCGTGTCGAAACCCGCAATGGTTGCCAGCCCCTTTTGTTCTGCAGAGAAGACCGATATGGTGGTCAACAGTTTACGATCCAGCCATTCGGCTTTGACACCGAACTCTGCATTGACGCCTTTCACTGGTGCGAGGAACGCACCTTTAACGTCGCGTTGGTCCTGCGCCTGAAAAATATCTGAGTAAGAGGCATAGACCAGCGTGTCCGGGGTGACATCGTACGTCGCTCCGATATAGGGGCTGGATTTTTCGGTCGTTTCGTTGTCCAGGTTTGTGCCGCCACCGTAGATCGCAGACCCGTTGCGCCGGAGTTTGATCGTATTGATGCCCAGCATGCCCTTTAGTCGATCGGTCAATGCCAAGCGTGTCGCGGCGTACAAACGGGTCATGTTTTGCTGACCATCTGCCGCTACGCTCTTGGCCCCCCAGATGGGCTCGGGGTAGACATTGCCAGCATACGGAAAGGCTGGCATAACGGGAAAGGTAGCACCGGCAAATGAATAGGTCAGGCTTGTCAACTTCGAATGGCTCACGCCTACTACCGCATCGTGCTGGCGCCCAAATGCATCAAAACGTCCAGTCAAGTTGCCATCCACGATGTCGCTCTGTGATTCGCTTTCGCTGCGATACGGCCACCCAAGCAATCCGGTGTTGTCATTGTTCAAGTACCCATTGGCGGTGTACGCGTAGAACAGCTTGGTGGAACCACTGCCTTTCGTTTGGTTGTAACTGAACTTGGCTTCCCAATCAGACGACAGCGTATGGGCGTACTCGACGAAGGCGTTGAGCGATTGTTTGTTCCAGTGCGTCCAGTCTTGCGAAGTGGAGGCAGAGACATCAAAGTCCGCCACGCTACCGTTAGCGTAGGGCAATGTCAGCGATCCCCACATCGGGGACCGTTGCTTGGCATCTTGGTAGGTCAAACCCAGCGTCAGCACGCCGTTGTCACCCACCTGCCCCTCAAGCACCCCGTAGAGGGAACTGCGTTTGTCCGCCAATGCGCGCAGATGTGAGTCCTTGTCCTCCTGCGCCACTACCAGTCGCCCCGCCCACTTCCCGTCTTCGGTGAGCACTTTGTTGTAATCCAGCGCAAGGCGCTTGAGCCCATAAGACCCGCCCGTGATCTGGACTTCCCCACCGTCCTTGTTGGTGGGGCGTTTGCGGACGTAGTTGATGGTGCCCGAGGCATTGCCGACACCGGTGAGCAAGGCGTTCGCCCCACGAATCAGTTCGACTTTCTCAAATAGAAAGGTGTCGAGTTGGCCCTCGACCAACCCCCAGTCGTTGGTCATCCCCATACCGTCAACCTGCGTGAGCATGACATCGAAACCACGGGCGTTGTAACCCGTGCGGTTGGTTTCCCACTCCTCCACATTGATGCCGGTTCCCATACGCAGCGCATCGTTGCTATTGCTGACGCCAAAATCACGCATGCGCTCTTTTTCAATCGTGCTGATGGTCTGTGGCGTGTCTTTCACCTCCATGGGGAGATTGGTTGCACCTTTAGAGACCCGAAATTCGCGTTTGCCCTGGATGGTGACCGTGGACAAGGTATTCACGCCCGTATCCAACACTTTCTCAGCACGATCGATCGGCCCGATAGGTTTGACCACGACATCTTTCCCCTCTACGGTAGCAAGCAGATTGCTACCCGCCAGCAGCAGATCCAATGCCTGCCGAACCGTCAACTGTCCAGCCACTGCTGGCGCCCGCTTGCCCTCCACCTGCGAGACGGGAAACGCCATCTGCAGGTTTGCTTGGCGGGCCAGCTCATTCAAAGCAGGCCCCAGGGGCTGCGCCGGGATCTTGATGCCTATGAGCGGTGCCACAGCGGCTGCCCCACTCTGGGCGTGAGCCCGCGGTGCATGGCCAGCGGCCAGTGCAATGGCCATGGCAACTGCCAGGGCGAGGGGAGCAGGGGTAAAACGCTGATACAGCGGTGTGGGTCGCATGGGCCGGGAGTCCTCGGTAGTTGGTTGATTGCTGGGGCCGCGCAGTTCGCACAAACCCCTCTCACCAATGAAGACGCATCACCCCTGCGTAATCCTCATGCCGCGAATAGTTTTTTTTTAATTTTTTCAGCGCGATCGTGCGCTATTTCGCCACCACCTCCATGGCCTCGCCCCGGCGCACGAGTCGCACAGGCAGCACCTGCGGCAACGCCTCTTTGAAGCGCAGCCACTGATGCAGTGGGTAGCTTCCGCCGACGGGCAAGGCCGCGACAGCAGGATCGCGCACCACCAAACCCGTGGGGCCGTAACGCTCGAACTCTGCGATAGCCTGGGCGAGTGGGGTCTTGTCAAAGCTGATGCGGCCGTCGCGCCATGGGGATATCTCAGAGGCAGGTACGTTGACCACAGGCCCCAGGTGGCCTGCATCGTTGGCAACCACCATCTGACCAGCGACCAGTTCTACCGTAGTGGAGACCGGTGCGTTGAACGGGGTTTCGGGGTCCGCCTTGACGCTGGCTGGATTGGCCTTGGTCACGCGCACTCCCCCTTCCTCCACCGCTACAAAAGTTTGCCCAGCGCCCAGCCCTGAGGGGGTATGCCGTACCGAGAACCGGGTGCCCACCACCGAAATGCGCAAACCGCCTGCCCAGACGTGGAAGGGGCGCTCCGCGTCCGGTTTCACAGCGAACATGGCCTGACCGTCCGCCAGGTACACCTCACGTCGGTCGCGGTAGAAGCGCACTTGGGTGCGTGTAGCGGTATCAAGCTGCATTGTGCTACCCGCATCAGGTAAAGTAGCCGTGAGCTGTCGGCCACGTACGGTGGCAAACGTCTGCTCAAAGGAGGGAAGCTGGCGCCAGTGGTCCCAGCCCAGCCAGGCGCCCCCCACCACGGAAAAGGCCAGCGCTGTAGCAGCCGCGTGAGGAAACAATTGCCCCCAGCCCAAGGACCATGGACGAAGCCCCGATGCGACCGGCCGTGCTGATTCAGGGGCATTCTGGGTACGCGTCCGGGCAGGCTCAGGTGCGTGGTTTGCACGCCGCGGCGGAGCCAGCACCTCTGCGAGCAAGCCGACCTTGAGCGCAACCACCTCCTTCTCTGGCAATTGCTGCACATCACCCAACGTGGCGTCCATGTCGGCAAGCGCTTCTGCATGGCGCGGGTCTGCTTCGAGCCAGGCTGTCAATTCGGCCTCGCTGTCCGCGCTCATGCCATTGCGGCGCCTGGCCGCCCAGGTTGCAGCCTGCATATCCAGCGGATCCTGCGCCAGCGCGAAAGCCTCAAATTCGGTTTCGTCTGAACTAGTTACCGTGTCGCTCTTGGACTGGTGTGAGGTGGGGTGGCTGGGCAGGTTCAAAGGCATAGCGGGGCAATGGATTGCTCTTATGGATGTAGACGCACAGATGGGGCTGTTTCCTCACCCCTCCGTTTCCCTAGCTTGTCCTGCCCGGGTGATGGCTCGAATTTTAGCGTGGCCGCCCTGAGTTGGCGCTCAGGCTTTGGCCTCCAAAGGCCTTACGGCGGGCGCGCGCAACCTGCGCTCGCAGAGTTTGCAGGCAACCATCGAACGTACGATGTGTTTCTCCACCATGCTGACCGAGATGCCCATCCTTTGGGCGATCTGGGCATGGCTCAAGCCGTCAAACACATGCAACACGAACGCCTCGCGACAACGGGTTGGCAGGGCCTCGATGGTGGCCACATAGGCGCGAATGACCTGTTGCGCGGCCAGCGCCTCTTCGGGCTGAAGATGCTGCGGTGCGGGGGGATGCTGGTCCTCGGGAATGCTGTGCAGATCGTCGTGCAAACGCACAGCAGTTCGCCGGTGCTGGTCAATTACCAAATTGCGTGCGGTGCGGTAGAGCAAGGCTCGAATGTCCAGCACCGCCTGCCCGGACGACTGGACGGAGAGCACGCGCGCGTAACTTTCCTGCGCCAGGTCAGCCGCTGTGTCGCGGTCGCGGACCTGGCGAGTCAGAAAGTTCAGCAGTTCGCGGTGGTAGCGCTCAAACATGATGATTGCCAGCGAGTGGGTGATAAAAGCGATGCACTGAGAGCCTGAAAACGGGCGATCACCAGTGTGCGATGAAAAAGTAAATGAGAATTACTATCAATATCGAGAATTCTACCGCCATCCCATCACACACCACCGGCGGCACGGTCTAGGCATCCAGATCTACCCGCTGCACTACACGTCTGACAGCGCGCGCCTCTGACGAACGCCCCTGCGAACAAAAATCTTCAAAAACTCACCCTCGCCCAAACCGTTTCTCTTTTTCATACGGAAACACATCATGCACATAGCCCGCCGCAATGCGCTCCTTTTGCGTCTGCCAGAAGGCAGGGTCCAGCAGGTTGGCGTGGTACTGCATGAAGACTTCGCGCACCAGCGGGTTACCCAGTAAAAAAGGCGCGAAGGTTTCGGGAAACACGTCGTGCGGACCTACGCGGTACCATATTTCGCCGGACATTTCCTCTTCCTCATTGCGTGGCTCGGGCACCTTGCGGAATTTGCAGTCGGTCAGGTATTCGATCTCGTCGTAGTCGTAGAACACGACCTTGTTGTTACGGGTGATGCCGAAGTTTTTCCAGAGCATGTCGCCGGGGAAGATGTTGGCAGCCACCATGTCCTTGATGGCGTAGCCGTAGTCGATCACTGAGCGCTCAATCTGGTGGCGTGCCCGCAGGGCCGCGGGGCTCTGGTTGCTGCGGTCGGCGCCACCCGCATCAAACGCCTCTTGCAGGTACATATTGAGCGGGATCATGCGGCGCTCGATGTAGACGTGCTTGAGGATGACCTCGGTACGGCCGTCGCCATCGCGGTCGCTGATCTCCAATTGGCTGGGCGCAAACTGCTGCAGCTCGGCAATTAGCTCATCACTAAAGCGGTCGTGCGGGAAAGCGACATCGCCATAGTCCAACGTATCGGCCATGCGGCCCACCCGGTCGTGCTGCTTGACCAGTTGGTACTTGGCCCGCACCTGCTCGCGGGTGGTTTCTTTCTGGTGCGGAAAAAAGTCTTTGATGACCTTGAACACATAGGGGTAGCTGGGCAGGTCAAACACCAGCATCACCATGCCCTTGATACCGGCCGCGATACGAAACTTGTCGCTGCTGTGCTGCAGGTGGTGCAAAAAGTCGCGGTAGAACAGCGTCTTGCCCTGCTTGGCCAGCCCCAGCGCGTTGTAGATTTCGTTGCGGGGTTTGCGCGGCATCATGCTGCGCAAAAACTGCACATAGGCGCTGGGGATCTCCATGTCCACCATGAAATAGGCCCGCGCAAAGCTGAAAAGGCGCAGCAGGTCATCCTCACCAAACAGCGCCGCATCTATGCGCAGTTGGCCGTCTTTGCTGTGCAGCACTGGCAACGCAAAGCCCGCCTCGGTGTACCCGTTGATCAGCTTGCCGATGATGTAGCCACCCTTGTTGCGGAAGAACAGGCTGGAGAGCACCTGCACCTGAAAGTTGGCGAGCAGCTTGGCCTCACCCAACTGCCGGGTCATCACCGCCAAGATGCTCCGGGCATCGCGCTCCAGGTCTTCAAACGGGACCCGCAGGTCAAAGTCCTGCACCATGCGCACCAGCTGCGCTTGCACATCATCCACCGTGGGGTAGTAGCAGCGGTAAGTAGGTTGGTAGCGGGCGCCCGGTGCGTCCAGGTTCTCGATGTACTCGGTACTGACCGCGGGCCGCACAAAAATGAAATCGTTCTGGAAGTAGCTGCGGTGCAGGATTTTGGTGGTCACCGAGTTGAAAAACGTCTCGGCCAGTTCCGGCTGATGGTGATTCACCAACAGGCCGATGTAGTGGAGCTTGATCTGCTGCCACACCTCGGCGCCCTGCTCGCCGGCCTTGAACTCGCGCTCCAGCCGGCGCGAACACTCTTGTACCCGCAAGCCGTAAAACTCGATGCGCTCGCGCTGGGCGCGTTGCTGGCCATGCCAGTCGCGCGTTTCAAACCGGTGCTTGGCACGCGCACTCTCGGTGCGGAAGAGTTGGTAGTGGCGGTTAAAGCCATCAAGCAGCGCCCGCGCAATGTCGTAGGCAACCGAGGAATCAAGCCGGGTAGGAAACATGCGCGAGATTCACTATATTTTTGATAGCTGCTCGCGCAATATC
>DGQR01000082.1 GCA_002390825.1 Rhodoferax sp. UBA4409 | reverse complement strand
GATCTTCCACGTGTTGCGTCGTCAGATGGTGCGCAACCTGCGCAAGCCGTTGATCATCATGACGCCCAAGAGCTTGTTGCGAAACAAGGACGCGACATCTCCGCTGTCCGAGTTCACCAAGGGTGCCTTCCAAACCGTCATCCCCGAGAGCAAAGAGCTCAAGGGCGACAAGGTCAAGCGCGTGATTGCCTGCTCCGGCAAGGTGTACTACGACTTGGTCAAGAAGCGCGAAGAAAAGGGTGACACCGATGTCGCCATCATCCGCGTGGAGCAGCTGTACCCGTTCCCGCACAAGGCATTTGCGACCGAACTGAAAAAGTACCCCAATGCCACCGACGTGGTGTGGTGCCAGGACGAGCCGCAAAACCAGGGCGCGTGGTTCTTTGTGCAGCATTACATCCACGAAAACATGTTGGACGGCCAAAAGCTGGGCTACTCCGGCCGCGCTGCGTCTGCATCGCCGGCAGTGGGCTATTCCCACCTGCACCAAGAGCAACAAAAGGCTCTGGTCGAAGGCGCTTTCGGCAAGTTGAAGGGCTTTGTTCTGACCAAGTAAGTCAGCAGCTCTTCACACCTACAACACATTACGGAAAGAATTTGATATGGCAATCGTAGAAGTCAAAGTCCCACAGCTGTCTGAATCTGTGGCGGAAGCAACCTTGTTGCAGTGGAAGAAAAAGGTCGGTGACGCGGTCGCGGTCGATGAGATCCTGATCGAAGTGGAAACCGACAAAGTGGTGATGGAAGTTCCCGCACCCTCCGCCGGCGTGCTGGTCGAATTGGTAGTGGCCGACGGCGCTACCGTGGCTGCCGAGCAGCTGATCGCTCGTATTGACACTGCTGCAGTGGCCGGTGCTGTTGCACCCGCTGCGGCTCCTGCCGCTGCGCCCGTAGCTGCTGCTCCGGCAGCCGCTGCTGCGGCGAACAACTCCAAGGCAGGCGTTGCCATGCCGGCTGCAGCCAAGTTGCTGGCCGACAACGGCATTGCGGCTTCCAGCGTTGAAGGTACCGGCAAAGACGGCCGTATCACCAAGGGTGACGTGTTGGCTGCTGCCGCTGCTCCTAAAGTGGTAGCGGCTGCCGCAATCCCCACGGGCGCTCCCACCAAGTCTTTGCCTCAAGTGGCTGCACCTTCTGTGAATCTGGGTGACCGTCCTGAACAGCGCGTGCCCATGAGCCGTTTGCGTGCTCGCGTGGCTGAGCGTCTGCTGCAGTCCCAGTCGACCAACGCCATCCTGACCACCTTCAACGAAATCAACATGGCTCCGGTCATGGACATGCGCAAGCGCATGCAAGAGCGTTTCGAGAAGGAACACGGCTGCAAGCTGGGCTTCATGAGCTTCTTCGTCAAGGCCGCTGTGCACGCCCTGAAGAAGTTCCCTGTGTTGAACGCATCTGTCGATGGCACCGATATCGTGTACCACGGCTACTTTGACATCGGTATCGCCGTGGGTTCCCCCCGTGGCTTGGTGGTGCCCATCCTGCGCAACGCAGACCAGATGAGCTTCGCCGATATCGAGAAGAAGATTGCCGAGTTCGGCCAGAAGGCCAAGGACGGTAAGCTGGGCATTGAAGAAATGACCGGCGGTACCTTCTCTATCTCCAACGGCGGCACTTTCGGTTCCATGATGTCTACCCCCATCATCAACCCGCCCCAGTCCGCCATTTTGGGTGTGCACGCAACCAAAGACCGCGCCATGGTTGAGAACGGCCAAGTGGTGGTTCGCCCCATGAACTACTTCGCCATGTCCTATGACCACCGCATCATCGACGGCCGCGAAGCCGTTCTGGGCTTGGTGGCCATGAAGGAAGCGCTGGAAGATCCAGCACGCTTGTTGTTTGACATCTGATCGGGCTCACCCCCGGGCGGCATTGCCGCTTCCCCCTTGCAGGGGGCAACACCAGCGGCCCGGCATAGCCGGTTCCGCGGTGTTTCTGGAAGCAGGCACTGTGTTCCTGCTGAATCTCTGGAACTAGAAGCGAGAAATTCATGAGCAAACAATTTGACGTGGTCGTCATTGGCGGTGGCCCCGGTGGCTACATTGCCGCCATCCGCGCAGCCCAGCTGGGCTTCAACGTGGCCTGTATCGACGAGTGGAAGAATGCCGCTGGCGGCCCCGCTCCCGGCGGTACTTGTACCAACGTGGGTTGCATTCCTTCCAAGGCTTTGCTGCAATCCTCTGAGCACTTCAACCACGCCAACCACCACTTTGCCGAACACGGCATTACAGCCACCGGCGTGAGCATGGATGTGGCCAAGATGCTTGCCCGCAAAAACACCGTGGTTAAGCAAAACAACGACGGCATCTTGTACTTGTTCAAAAAGAACAAGATTGCGTTTTTCCACGGTCGTGGCTCTTTCGTGAAGGCTGCTGAAGGCGGCTACGAAATCAAGGTCGTCGGCGCTGCCGAAGAAACCATCACCGGCAAGCAAATCATCATCGCGACTGGCTCCAATGCCCGCGCATTGCCCGGTACGCCTTTTGATGAAGTCAATGTGTTGTCGAACGACGGCGCTTTGAACATCGGCGAAGTGCCCAAGAAGTTGGGCCTGATCGGCTCCGGCGTGATCGGCCTCGAAATGGGTTCCGTATGGAAGCGTCTGGGTTCCGAAGTGACTATTTTGGAAGGCCTGCCGATCTTCCTTGGTGCCGTGGATGAAGGCGTGGCGAAGGAAGCCTTCAAAGCTTTCACCAAGCAAGGGCTGAAGATTGAGCTGGGCGTGAAAGTCGGCGAGATCAAAAACGGTAAAAAGGGCGTGTCGGTTGCCTACACCAACGCCAAGGGCGAAGCCCAGACGTTAGATGTCGACAAACTCATCATCTCCATCGGCCGCGTGCCCAACACCATCGGTCTGAACACCGAGGCTGTAGGCTTGGCGCTGGACGAGCGCGGTGCGATCATGGTGGATGGCGACTGCAAAACCAATTTGCCCGGTGTATGGGCGGTGGGCGACGTGGTGCGTGGCCC
>DGQR01000063.1 GCA_002390825.1 Rhodoferax sp. UBA4409 | reverse complement strand
GACACCATCATGGGCATGAGCTTGGCCGAAGGCGGTCACTTGACCCACGGCATGCCTCTGAACATGAGTGGTAAATGGTTCAACGTCGTGTCCTACGGCTTGGACGCTAATGAAGCCATTGACTACGAAGCCATGGAGCGCAAGGCCCACGAAACCAAGCCCAAGCTGATCATTGCCGGCGCATCTGCCTACTCCTTGGCCATCGACTTTGCTCGCTTCGCCAAAGTGGCAAAAGACGTGGGTGCCATCTTCATGGTAGACATGGCCCACTATGCCGGCCTGATTGCCGCAGGCGTGTACCCCAACCCAGTACCCTACGCTGACGTAGTGACCTCCACCACCCACAAGAGCCTGCGCGGCCCCCGTGGCGGCATCATCTTGATGAAGGCAGAGCACGAGAAGGCCATCAACAGCGCCATCTTCCCTGGCCTGCAAGGTGGCCCTTTGATGCACGTCATCGCCGCCAAGGCTGTGGCATTCAAAGAAGCCCTCACCCCTGAGTTCAAGGCATACCAAGCTCAAGTGGTGCGCAATGCCAAGATCGTGGCAGAAACCTTGACCGCACGCGGCCTGCGTATCGTCAGCGGCGGTACTGAAAGCCATGTGATGCTGGTAGACCTGCGCTCCAAGGGCATTACCGGCAAAGAAGCTGAAGCGGTCTTGGGCGCTGCCCACATGACGATCAACAAGAACGCCATCCCCAACGACCCCGAAAAGCCAATGGTGACCAGTGGTATCCGGGTAGGCACCCCTGCCATGACCACACGCGGCTTCAAAGACGAAGAAGCCCGCGCCACGGCCCACCTGATTGCCGATGTGCTGGACAACCCCCGCGACGAAGCCAACATTGCTGCCGTTCGCGTCAAAGTCCATGCCCTGACCTCACGCTTCCCGGTTTACAAGTAAGCAAGGTCAGTATTTACGATGAAGTGCCCCTTCTGCAGCCATTCCGAAACCCAAGTGGTGGAGACACGAATTTCTGAAGACGGGGACTTCATCCGTCGCAGGCGCCAGTGCGGCTCCTGCGACAAACGGTTTACCACCTACGAGCGGCCGGACGTCAACTTTCCGGCCATCGTCAAGAAAGATGGCCGTCGTATCGAATTCGAGCGCGCCAAACTATTGGCCTCGATGAACTTGGCCCTGCGCAAAAGGCCAGTGAGCACCGAACAGATCGACAGCGCCATCGAGCGCATCGAAGAAAAACTCCTGAATCTGGGCCTGCGCGAAGTCCAGAGCACCCGCATCGGGGAACTCGTGATGCGCGAACTCAAAAAACTGGACAAGGTCGCTTATGTTCGCTTTGCCAGCGTTTATCGGAGTTTTGAGGACATCGATGAGTTCAAGACGCTGGTGGATGAGGTGAGCCGATAGATACCGCACTTCATCGCCAGCACTCCGCAACAGTCGCTACAGCGCTGGATATGCCCTTCAACCCTGTATTGGTGATGGTGAGCGACCCACACCTCGTAGTATTGGCACGCGGAGTCGCTGTGAGAGTGTAGGAGTTTCCATTGACAGCACTAATGCTCAAGTCGTACCGAGGGGACTCAGCGGGTGCAACTCTCAAGTTAGCCGGCAAAGCAACCGCGTTGCCAGCTCTATCGGTAGCATAGGTGTCATTTGCCGCATAAAAGCGCTCCATAAACTGTTGTGCGCTCAACAGTGCTGCGCTTGCTGAGGCGCGATCGCCCCTCTCTATATACGCAGAATAACTGGGAAGTGCTACTGCAGTCAAAATTCCTATCACTGCAACAGTAATCATCAGCTCAATAAGAGAGAAGCCGAGGGAATAAAACTGACTATATTTTTTGCTCATGACTCTATCGAATAGGAGGATTAATAATTCGACGCTGAACTCTATCTTTCATTAACCCAGCGACATCGGGAGCGCGACGAATACAGGTCATAGTCTGACCAGTTGTATTTTGGATACTAACCCTGTAATACCCAGCAGCGCACATACCGTCCGGTGCGGAATTCGATCCGGTTCTAGCTGGACTATACACAATCGAATCAATACCATCCGCTCCGGTTTTATAGCCTGATACGTTTGTGTCACTTGAATTCACTACACCGTCTGCATTAGTGTCGAAAAGTTTGAAAGGTGGATTGCCCCCCTGCTCAACGCTCAATACAAAACTGATACCCTCGCCACTGTTGCTACCGCAAATAGTAGCTGATTGAGCGGGCGCAACGGCACTAATCAGTGCGGTCTCGTAACTTAGAAACTGCGGTGGGTAGATCACTCGCAAACCTGGAACTCCGTGAGGCGATGGAATCTCCAGATCCACATACCAGCCGCGGCTATTCACCCAATCAACAGCACTGCCTGAAACTGAATAGAAAGTACCAGCCGTACTCGAAACTACCGAAATTTGACGTCGGGTCAAAGATGAGCGTGTTATAGCTCTACCAACCTGAGTATCCCCATCTTTATCCCAAACACCGTAAATCGTTTGCGTGCTCGTATCCGAAGAATCACTAGCGAGTGACAAGCGACCGGTGCCAAATACCAGCAAAGTACCACCATTGGAATGCGGATACAAGACGGGGGCCTGCGTTATTGGTTGCCCGCTGTTAGCTTTAAACAAAGCCGTAGCAACATTCGACTGCTTCCAGACCTCAAAGGAAGAGGATGTAGCGCTGTAATCCAACCTCCACATATTACCTTTGAGATCACCTGCGTATATTTTTACAATTTCACCGGCAGAGTTTTTCTGCAGAGCAACTCCACTCAAACCATTACTTCCGGATGCATCGATTACTACTTTGGATAGGGCTCTAGTATCCAAATCAACTAAAAAAAGTACTGCCTTTCCAGATTCACTGCTTTGACCATTTCCGAATATGGCAATCCATTTACCAGCTGGCGTTACACCCACCTCAATTGGCGACATAACATAACCGATATCACTATCATCATTGCTCGAGAATTCCCATCGAATTGTAGACGCGCCTAGTTTATTGACACCAAAAGAATCAACGGTCTCAGTTACATCCAGACCATAAACAGCTCGACCTCCAGCACCCAAAGAGCCGACTAGATAATTGCGCCAGCATTTGTTACCAACATTGCAAACTAGGGCGCCTGCACCGGAACCGAAAGAGTATGTTGATGGCCCATATGTATAAGCGTCTGCCTCTCTTTGCCAACCATCTACATAGTATTGATGTGGCAAGGTGACTCCACCATAGTTTTTATTCGTCAATTTTTCGAGTTGGGGATAAACAGCACGAGGAACATAGGCAAAAACTTCTTGCCCATCTGTGCTGCCCGCTGCTACAGATTTTGCATCCTTGAAACCATGAAGCATCCCCGCGTTACCACCAACGAACAATACCCCCTGACGAGTCGCCTTATAATTTAAAAACTTTTGATAATAGGTGCCACCCGTGGATAAGCGCCCATAATCCGAATCTACGGCCTTTTGTATAAGAACAGGATTTGAATTCACAAAATCACCGAGAACGAATGAAGCCCCGTTCCCTGTCTGCCTCAACCGGAAAGGATTACCAACACCTTCCTTAGAATGATCACCACGAATAAAATTAACGAAATCAGCCTCATGAGTTGCCGCAGTCGCACCCATCGCATCGCGATTAGAAGTACTTAAGCGAGACCATTCGAAAGGAACGGCAGCTGGGGTCGTAAGACCAGTGTCCCAAGTGAAGATTTTCCGCTTATCCCAATCTGAGAGCGCTCCACCATTTGCAGTCGGTTTGACAGGCCAAACCTCCGAAGCGCGCCATACCGAGCTAGATGCCTGTCCATTACCATCTAGTGGCCGCGCATCAATATCTCCACTCCATTCGCCGGCAACATACGATGGTACATACTTGCGATTGGAACTATCCAAGACCGTCGACGCTGTTGCCACACCCGCTGTAGCGCCGGTGCCCCCTGCAGCCAAAGTTAACGATGTGCGGATCGCTTCTGCTAACTCGCTCGGATCTTTCGCACTAAAGTAGCGACCCCGACTATTTACAGCAGCATGCCATAGATCGTCTACGTTTGCGGTAGTAGCAGTGGGTCCTGCAGCAGGCCAGCTCTTAGCACCCGAAATCAGCGCTGGAAGGTCTCTATCTGGATTCAATTGACCGCGTACGCCAAGCCCTACAGTGAAATTCGTCATTCCCTGCCAGAATGAAATATCATCAGCGACCGGTGCAACATTATTGGCAACAGCAGGCTGCAAATCATTTTTCCAATACTCCATGGCATAGTCTGCCAATGTATCGGAAGAGCTATCTGAAAAAGGCCTGGAGGCTTTGTAAGTAAACTCTTTCCCAGTACCTCTGATCGTTGCACCGTCTGTGTTATCGCTATTGCCAGCAGTTGTTGGTGCGCTAGTCCAGTATCCATCCGTAGCCAATATATGATACGAACGACGGCAAGACTTATTATCTGCTACCGTATTTGTGTCTACGGACGGGTTGTCAGTGTAGGGCCCCTGCTTGTCCGTTCTTTTGTAGTATTCGCCTACCGCCGCCATTGCCCTCGGCAACGGAGTACCGCCATTTGCCGGCAAAGCAGTCAACCAAGTGAATAATCGCGCTTTGGTACTTCCCGCACCTGAGTTGAATTCGCGAACACCCGATTGAATGACATTTGTGTTTACACCATCGATTGTATTATTTTCGCTATTTATAGTACCCCATCCGAGTCGAAACGTATTTCCCGCTTGCCAGAACGCTTCCATCATGGCACCTCGTGCCAATAAATTTCGAGTCCGATAATATGTATACCAATTTGCAAAATTCTGACGCTCTTCTGTTTGACTGCATTTTGTTGCAACACCATTCACCAAATCTGTAGTTGAGCAATCCGTACGCTTGGGGTATCGCGGGTATTTGGTTCCTGCTGCAGAGTTAATAGTGTATGCGTCGTAATTAGCAGCCACGGTAAGCGCCTTGTAGGCGCCCGCTGCTGTCTTCTGAAGTCTGTAATAAACGCCTGGATCGTGTGTGAACGCATTCGCTGGAGCTTCGCAACCTTGACCTGCCCCCGTCCCTACGCCGGCAATATTATCGGGATTTGCAAAGCAAAAAGTAACCCTAACAGTGCCCGACCCTAAACCTACTGATGTAGCACGGAAAGTCGTACCTACGTTATTATTCCGAGCACCATGAAGTGCAAAATTACTAGTACCCCTTGTAACGATGGTGTAAAATGCACCAACCACGATTTCCGGAGCGTTATAAATACCTCCGGCACGTACTAGATTCGTCGCAGTCAAATTAATGGTTGTTCCGGCCGCGCCCGTTCTTATTGTCGGATCGAGGTACGCTGCATTCGGAGGAGAATCTGGCAAACGTGTAAGTCCGTCACTTGTCGCCCAAGGGAAATATCTATTCTCCGGATTGTAATATACGGAGTTAGTGTCACTTGACCTCAAGGCGCGCTGGACATAATTAGCAGTTGCAAAATTTCCAGCAACTGTACCAACGAAGTTTACTCCCGTCTGATACCCGTCTGCACGATCCCAAATTACCGTGCGGCTACCAACTGGATTGTCAGTAGCGTAAGTATCTGACGAAAAAACGGTTTCAGGCATATGACGAAATGCCATCGAACCCGAATCATCAAGCGTCAACATGATATTTGGAGCCACTCCGCCGCCCGATTTAGACAAGAGAGGGGACTGCGCTGGCACTTGTGCATGCAAAGTGGCTGACTGGAACAGGGCCGCGCACAAAGAGATGAGCAAAATGCTCTTCGCTTGTATCGATATTTTATTTTTCATAATAACCCCTATTAACTCAGAGTAGTAAAGTGGATTGCAACCAAACCACAGATCCATTTGCTGTGCGCTCAGTAGCTGCATCTACACGCGAATAATCAGGACTAAACCCTCGAGCAGTGATCACTGTCACAATACTTCCGTCCGGTAATTGGGTACGCTCAGCAACGCACTGAGGCAAACGTGCCGGCACAAAAGCGCTAATGGCAGACTGGATTTGCGCTAGAGGCACCTCAGTCAGAGATGAGGAAGCACCTCCACCCACGCTGGTCCATGTGTTTGGCTGACTCCAACCAGCGGCAGGGTAATTTGCATTTACGGGCGACCCAGAACCATTGTCATTGAATATATTCGCGTTGCGCAGGGTTGCCACCCTGTTTGCATCCACTAAAGCAACTTCTGTTTCGCAATAACGCAAAGCCGCCTCCGCATATTGCTGCGCAAGGTTTTGCATCCGGATATTGTTAGTCACACGCTCACCCGACGTCGCGCTTTTCATAGCTGCCAAGGCAGTAAAACTGATGACGATCAACAGCATCATGACTACGATTAGGGAGATTCCCTTCACTTTAGTTTTCTTGCGCATATTAAATTAGAAGGACATTCTGCTCCGTAAAGTACTCGTCACAAAGTAAGCGCGCCGCAAGAATCCATCATTGGAGACTTGCTGACCTAATGTGCAATTCAAATACCTAAAGGGCTCATCGGCGCTTACTACGCGATCATTACTTCTAACCAAAATGCATATTTTTACGGCTAATACATTATTCCAGTCAGCGACATTCCCAGCACTCACGTAGCGGACAATTTGACGAGGTGCAGGAACTGCCACCTCAGCATTCCTCTCACCGTACCAGATTTGCCAGGATTCGATGTTTTCAACAAGGGGTTGGCCTGCTTGGCTTGCAGCATTTGGATAGCTGCCGCAATGAAGCTCTGGACGGCCGGAGGTGGCATTATTGGCAAGGTAATAGCGGTTGCGCGCTACAAAATATGGCTGCGCACCAGCAACTTGAGGAAGTGTCGCACCCAAACAGTCTGATGGAATACCCGCTCCAGTCGGCACGGTATTTTCAACGTCAGCCTCATAACCCACCTCGATAGCAGGTAACCCTGCAGCCGCGTTGCAGGCAATAGTCGAGCCTGATGCTGGCGCCGCACTAAACCCTTGATCGCACCCAACGATCGGCCTATCTACAAATGTGGGGGTAAAGCTGTTTCCTGCTGCAATGGCGGTGGGCCTTGCGTATCCAGCAAGCTGGATATCCCTCGAGAGCAAAGTCAAAGCAACTTGCGCATCTTCATTCATTTGAGAATATGCTGCCTGAAACTTACTGGATCGACTTGAACCTAAGTAGGTCATTAACACAGCAATGATCACTACCAATCCAATTGCCAGGGACACCATTAACTCAATCAAGGTAAGTCCGATTTGAACGCGTTTGATTGATAGGCCTCTCAATTTATGGCTCATAGCTGCACCCTGAAGAAGGTGCATCGGATGCTTAGATCCCCACCTAGGTTTAAGCCGTTCGGACATTCACCCGCGGCCGCAGGTGCTTGGTCGTTCGCAGCAACTGCAGGATCACGCCAAGCAACAAAAACGTCTGCGCCGTTACGAGCTGCGTCTCGTTGAATAAACACAGAGCCTTCAGGCAATTGACTCCTTACCAAAATACGCCATTGCGCCAGATCGAGTGCTGCAATATTAGCAGCAGTACAGGTGGTGGCGGCTAGATCACATAGCTCTGCTGGCAAATTTATTGCAGCTGCTTGAGCAGCAAAATCTGAGTTATTAAACTCGTAATTTCCGGCAATAAAACCCGCCTTATTCGCCCTCATTCTCTCGCCAAGATCAGCGGCCAACATAGTCGCCGTACCACGATATTGAGACATTTTGGTATACCTAATGGAAGCAGCGTTCACTCCTACCAAAGCTAAGATTCCGATGGCAGAAATGACGATAGAAATCAGGACTTCAAGTAGCGACACCCCACGCTGTGGGATGGGAGCATTCCAGAGCCGCCTTGACTTGAACACCCGGCTTAGCTTAGACGCAGACATTGGATCCCTCACCTCTTAATGAGACACGACCAGAAACAGAAACACATACCAAACGTCTCATGTTTGCGCCGTTCGCACCGTTGGGTACTATAAAAAAGGTCTGGTTTGCTGCTCTCGCAATACCGTTTGCCTGATATGTAAAGAACCTTCTGTCACTCGCGAGGTTATTTTGAATAGACACGATACCCGCCGGTGAAGTTTGGACTCTTAAAAGCGTGTCGTCTATATCCACTGCACCATTTCCATTGAAGTCAATAAATGTTATCCACCCCGTTACCCATGCACCAGCAACTGCAGAGCATGTTGCAGAATTTGAAGACTGGCAGACTGTTACTGGTGTGGTTCTTTTAAGAGACTCCGATCGCGCGAATCGCATATCGCTTACGAAGGTTTCCGCTACTGTGGTGGCATTGCGCTTTCGCACCAAGTCTTGAAAACTTGGCATAGCGAGGGCAGCCAGTATTCCGACCACCACTACCGTGACAAGTAACTCGATAATTGTGAAACCTGTTTCTGAACGATTCATGGGCGAAGAATAGTTTCCGACTGAGCGAGTGTCTACCAGGGGGCGATGTTCGGCTCCCATCCTCCGCCAAGCGGTATCCACACATCAAAAGGAAATAAATGAACAACTTAGAGGCTCTGGACTCTGCATCCCTATTGGCGCTTTGCGGCTCGTCCTTGACGGCCCCAAACCCATGTGTCGGTTGCACCATCACGAACCGTGACGGAGAAATCATCGGCCAAGGCCACACGCAAAAAGCCGGTGGCCCCCACGCCGAAGTCATGGCCTTGCGCGACGCGGCTGAAAAAGGCAACTCCGTCGAAGGAGCAACCGCCTACGTGACCCTTGAGCCCTGCTCCCACCATGGCCGCACTGGCCCCTGCTGCGATGCGCTGATACTGGCGGGTATCAAAAAAGTGGTGGCTACCAACCTCGACCCCAATCCCCTGGTGGCGGGTAACGGCTTTGCGAAGCTGCGCGCGGCGGGTGTTGAGGTCGAAGTGCTTGCACCTGACCATCCGCTGGCAGTTCAATCCCGCGAGCTGAATATTGGCTTTTTCAGCCGCATGATCCGCAAGACCCCTTGGGTGCGCATGAAGGTGGCCGCGTCATTGGATGGAACTACCGCGCTCGACAATGGCGCTAGCCAGTGGATCACCGGACCCGATGCGCGGGCGGACGGCCATGCCTGGCGCGCCCGTTCGTGCGCCATACTCACCGGCATCGGCACCGTGTTGGCCGACAAGCCACGGCTGGATGTACGCTTGGTGGACGCCCCACGGCAGCCGCATCTCGTGGTGGTGGACAGCAAGTTGGAAACGCCGCCGGATGCTCCGTTTTTTATAGCGGGTCGTGCAGTATTTATCTACACCAACGGCCAAAACGCTGCAAAAAGAGCCGCTCTAGAGCAGGCTAGCGCAACCATTGTGGATATGCCAGAGCGCAACTCCCAAGGCGCGCTAACGGGCAAAGTCGACCTAGCGGCCATGATGCGTGACCTCGGCCGCCGCGAGATCAACGAGCTGCATGTGGAAGCTGGCTTCAAACTGAACGGCTCGCTGGTCCGCGCTGGTTTGGTGGACGAGTTTGTGGTGTATCTCGCGCCCAAACTGCTGGGCCAGGGCGCTGGAATGTTCCATATCGGCCCACTCAGCGAGTTGAGTCAAGGTGTAGAACTGGAGTTCAAGTCCACTGATATGGTGGGCCCGGACTTGCGCGTAGTCGCGCGGGTGCAAGGGCGCGACAGGTTCTAGGGTTTTGCGGGTGGGGCCATCTCTGCCCTGCCCTTTCCCTGCCAAAATGCGGGCATGTTTACAGGCATCATTACCGGCGTAGGCCGCATTTCCGCCGTCCAGGCTCTGGGCGAATCCACCACCCATGGCAAGCGCCTGACTATTCAAGCCCCGGTCGGCTACCTGGACGATGTGGGCCTGGGCGACAGTATTGCGCTCAACGGCGCCTGCATGACCGTCACCACCTTTGATGTGGCGGCGCAAAAATTCACCATCGACATTTCTGCAGAGTCCCTCGATAAAACAGCGGGCCTCGACGGACTGGGTACCGTTAACCTGGAGAAGGCCTTGAGGGCCAACGATCGCTTGGGCGGGCACATCGTGTCGGGTCATGTGGACGGTATGGGCAGCATCAGCCACTTTGCCCAAGTGGGTGAAAGCTGGGAGCTGCGGGTGATGGCGCCCCCTGGTTTGGCCAAGTACTTGGCCTATAAGGGCTCGATCACCGTCAATGGCGTGAGCCTGACGGTGAACCGCGTGGCCGACCTACCTGGCGGTTGCGAGATCAGTATTAATCTGATACCCCACACGGTTGAAAACACTGCTTTGGGCACTCTCGCCCAAGGCAGCCGTGTCAACTTGGAGATTGATACGGTCGCGCGCTATGTGGAGCGCATGATGTCTGCGCCCGCGGTTTAAAACGTCGGCGTTTTACTGAAACGTCAACGTTTTGACGCCAGTGGCAGTGCCCAGCAAGCACACCTGGGCGCGCTGGTAGGCAAACACACCCACCGTCACCACACCGGGCCACTGGCTGACTTCGGCCTCAAACGCCAGCGGGTCGGTAATCTGCAGTCCGGTCACATCCACGATGTACTGCCCGTTGTCGGTCACCAGCGGTTTGCCGTCTTTCAGGCGGATGGAACCCTTGCCGCCTTTGGCTGCAAACTGGGCGATGACACGCTGCGTCGCCATGGGGATGACTTCCACCGGCAAGGGGAACTTGCCCAGCGTTTGCACCAGCTTGGACTCATCCGCAATACACACAAACTTGGCGCTTTGAGCGGCCACGATCTTCTCGCGGGTCAATGCGGCACCACCGCCCTTGACCATGTTGCCGGCCCCATCAATCTCGTCGGCACCGTCGATATAGACCGAGAGCTTGTCCACCTCGTTGCTGTCAAACACTTGGATGCCAAGCGCCTGCAAGCGCTCAGTGCTGGCGACTGAGCTGGACACGGCGCCCTTGATCTGGTCCTTGATGGTGGCCAGCGCGTCGATGAACTTGTTGACGGTGGAGCCGGTACCCACGCCCACGATCTCGCCGGGCACCACGTACTGCAGGGCGGCCTGGCCTACCAGGGTTTTGAGTTCATCTTGGGTCAGTGCGGGGGGTGTGGATGTGGTCATAGCGGTAAGTGATGAGCGCGTCCTGACGGACAATCGGGGGAGTTGAAATCTGAAAGCAGGAATTATCCGATGTCTCTGGTGCCCTACGCCCTCGCCCGCCGCGTTTTGTTCAATCTGGACCCCGAAGTCGCCCACGACGTCACCATGGCCGGCCTCGCTGCCAGCCAAGGCAACCCACTCAAACTGGCCTACTGCAACAGCCGGGTGGACGACCCGGTGAGCATCGCCGGCTTGAAGTTTCCCAACCGCGTGGGCATGGCC
>DGQR01000069.1:3131-4188 GCA_002390825.1 Rhodoferax sp. UBA4409 | reverse complement strand
GCGCGCCTTGTAGTCGGCCAGTGCCACGGTCGCGGTGTCGCTGGTGGTGCTTGCAAAGCGCAGCAGCTTGGCCAGACGGTCCTTGTTGCCAAAGTCTTCGCCCAGGCCTTCTTTGAGCACCGCGCCGAACTCGGCGTAGAACTTGGTGTACTTGCCCAGGTTGGCTTCTTGTTCGGCCTTTTCTTCGGCGCTAAGGACGTCTGTCACGCCATCAGCGGAATTGCCTGCCCCTTCGGTAGCGTCCGGCAGCTTGTCGTTCTTGGCCAGCGTTTCCAGCATGGAAAGCACGCGTTTCGTGTTGCCGTCTCGGATGGCTTTCACGTCGCGACTTTCCTGCAGGAGTTCGCGGCTCACGTTCAGGGGCAGGTCGGCGGAGTCCACCACACCCTTCACAAATCGCAGGTAGCTGGGCAGCAGGGCCTCGGCGTCGTCCATGATGAACACGCGCTTCACATACAGCTTGAGGCCGCCTTTGTGGTCGCGGTTGTACAGGTCGCTAGGGGCCTTGCCGGGGATGTACAGCAGCTGGGTGTATTCGGTGCTGCCTTCCACGCGGTTGTGGGTGTGGGCCAGCGGGGCTTCAAAGTCGTGGCTGATCTGCTTGTAAAAGTCGTCGTACTGCTCTTGGGTGACGTCCTTCTTGGCACGGCTCCAGATGGCATTAGCCTTGTTGACGGTTTCCCACTCGCCGGTCTTGACCATGCCACCTGGCTGGCGGCCGCCGGCCTCATCCGAGGGGTTGATCAGCTCGCCGTCTTTCCACTCTTCCTTTTCCATCAGGATGGGCAGGCTGATGTGGTCGGAGTACTTGTTGATGATGCCCTTGACCTGCCAAGCCTGGGCATAGTCCATCGCGTCTTCGCGAAGGTGCAGGATGACGCTGGTGCCGCGCGCTTCGCGCGAGATGGCTTCCACTTCAAACGCACCGCCACCACTGGCGCCGCCGTCGCTCACCCAGCGCACGGCTTCATCGGCCTTCAGGCCGGCACGGCGCGATTCGACGGTGATCTTGTCAGCCACGATGAAGCCGGAGTAAAAGCCCACGCCGAACTGGCCG
>DGQR01000069.1:0-3052 GCA_002390825.1 Rhodoferax sp. UBA4409 | reverse complement strand
CCGAACTGGCCGATCAGGTTGCTGTCGGCTTTCTGGTCGCCGCTGAGCTTGCTCACGAAGTCTTTGGTACCGCTCTTGGCAATCGTGCCCAGGTTGTCGATGGCTTCTTGCATCGACAAGCCGATGCCGTTGTCGGTGATGGTGAGTGTCTTGGCATCTTGGTCGAAGGTGACTTTGACCTTCAACTCGGAGTCGTTCTCGTACAAGCCGCTGTTGTTGATGGCTTCAAAGCGCAGCTTGTCGCAGGCATCCGATGCGTTGGAGATCAACTCGCGCAAAAAGATCTCTTTGTTGGAGTAGAGGGAGTGCGTCACCAGGTGCAGCAGCTGGGCTACTTCGGCCTGGAAATTCATGGTTTGCTTGGTCATAGTTCCGTCTCTGAGTCTCAAAAAAGCGATGTGCGGCGCCAGACATTACGCCTGCCACGCGGGCAACCCTCAATTATGGGCGAGGGCGCCGCTTTCAAGAGGGGGCCAACCACCCCACCAACAGGTCGCGCACCACAGGGCTGCTAAGCAATTCCATGTGATTGAGCCGGTACACCACGGCTTGCTGGTTTTTGGCGAAGCGCAGGGTGCGGGCGGCATCGTCGTGCCGGCCCAAGGCGCTGTGCAGGGGCACCAACCCGTCGCCGACCAACCGCTCCGCCAGCAAGCTGCGCGGTTTGGCTACGGTGGCGGCCACCGTGTAGCAGGCCACGCCCTCGGGCAGGGGCAGGTGGGTGCGCCGGTCGGGCTGGCGGCGGAAGCGGTCGTGGCCTTGCCAGTCTGACGCTTGCACCAAGCCGTAGCGCAGGTCGGTGATGCCGGCACTGCGCAGCTGGCCCAGCTTGGCCAGCGGGCGTGAATACGGCGTGCTGCCCAGCACCACATCGACCCAATTGCCCGCGCGCTCCAGCGGCGCACCGTGGTGGGGTGTGCCCAAGAACACCAAGGCCTTGAGTAAAGGGCGCCATGCGGCCACTGTGGCCTCGGTTTGCGCTTGGGCGCACGCACTGCGCGCGACCAGCCCGCCCATGCTGTGCACCAGCACGGTGATGCTTTCTACCGCCACAGGCCAGTGGGCTACCAGCTCGCTTAACTTATCTGACAGCGCTGCGCCATTCACCGAGGTGTGCAAGCCGGTGTTGTAGCGCACAAAAACAGGGGTGTAGCCATGGGCCGCAGCCAGTGCGGCGGCGTGGCTGGTGGGGTTGCCGTCTGCTCCCGCATGTTCCCACTGCAGGTCGTTCATGCACAGGCCGTGCAGCACGATCAGTAGCTTGCCGTTGACCGCTGTCGGGGCCGGCATCTGGCCGGGCTCCAGCACAGCGCCGTTAAAGCGCAAGCTCATGGGCGTGGCCAGCGGGTTGCCAGTGGCGGCCAAGTGGTCGCCCAGCACGCCATTGAGTGCCGCCACCACGGCGGCGCGTTGCGGGGACTCAGGGGGCTGTGCGCCAGTGGTTTCCAGCAAAGGGGTGAGGGCGCGCAAGGCGGTATCTGCCGATTTGCCGACCAGGGTGGTGATCCCGCGCACTGCGCTGTAGACCCAGCCGGTCAAGCCGGTGGCTTGCGGGTGGCTGCCTGTTTGGGTGCTGCTGGTGTCGCCCCGTGCGCCCAAGGTGCCAAGCACCGACTGGTGCACGCCCTCTGCCATGCGGGCAAGCCCTAAGGTGCCCTGGGTGGCCAGCTGGGCTGCGCCCCGCAGGTCTGTAGCGATGGCTTTGGCAGAGACCTTGGTGCGGGGCGGGGTGGGCATAAGCGCCTTGTGTTTAAAACTTTTCGTGCGGCTGCAGGTAGCGCCACTGGCCCACCGGCAGATTGCCCAGCATGACCTTGCCGACGCGCACGCGCTTGAGGCCCACCACCTTCAGGCCCACCAGCTCGCACATGCGGCGGATCTGGCGTTTTTTGCCCTCGGTCAGCACAAAGCGCAGCTGCTCCGGGTTCTGCCATTCCACCTTGGCGGGCTTGAGGCGCTGGTCGTCCAGGCTCAGGCCGTGGCGCAGCAGTTGCAGCTTCTCGGGCGGGAACACGCTTTGCACGTCGCTGGTGATCGGGTCGTCATCGTCCAGGCGGATCAGTTGCTGGGGCTGGCCACGGCCGGGCAAGCCGGGGTAGGTGGCAGCGGGCGAATTCGCGGCGCTGGGGTTGGCAACCCCGGTGTAGGCCACGCGCACCAGGTATTCCTTTTCCATGACCGAGTCTTCGCCGATCAGCTGGCGGGCCACGCGGCCATCCTGGGTGAGCACCAGCAAACCAGTGGAGTCGATGTCCAGCCGGCCGGCGGGCACTAGGCTTTTGAGCTGGCTGCCGTGGAAGAAGAAGCGCGCGTTGTCATCGCGCCAGCGGTTTTGGGGCTGGATGAGCTTGATGGCGGGCTCGTGCCCGTCTTCGGCCTGCCCGCTCACAATGCCAAGCGGTTTGTTCAGCAGGATGGTGACTTGGTTGGCCTGCTGGCCTTGGGCCTGCTTGTCAATTTCGATGCGCACATCGGGCAGCACCTGCATGCCCATCTCGGCCACCTTGCCGTTGACCTTGACCCAGCCCTTGCCGATCCACTCGTCCGCTTCGCGGCGGGACGCCATGCCGAGGTCGGCCATGCGTTTGTTCAGCCGCACGGTGCCGCCGGCGCCATGGGCGGCGGTGTTGCTCTGGCCCTGGGGAATGGCGCGGTTGCCTGAAGGTCGGTTGGCCCCAGGAGGTGGGGCACGTCGTGCGCCCGCGGTGGGGGCGACCTCATGGGCCGGTGGAGGCGCGCGGCGCAAAACAGGGCGGGGCGAAGTGGGTTCGGTCATGGTGCGGATGCTATGTTTTTAGGAGCTGCTTGCGCACATTCCATGAGCGCTAGAGGCAGATTTTGCTACTAATCGGCAGCGGATGCCAGTGTTAGCGAGGTTTCAAGACCATCTGGTCTTTTCCAAGAATGACATCAAACTTGGACAAAAAGGATTGGCCGAGCAAGGCTTGATTGTCGTCGCCCACCGACAGGCCTATGCCGATCCGGACCCGGTTGACCTCTACCGGGCCGATTTGAACGGGGACTCCCTCCACAATGCGCCCGGGCCGGTCGC
>DGQR01000066.1 GCA_002390825.1 Rhodoferax sp. UBA4409 | reverse complement strand
GCGGCGTCCTTGACCTGGCACATGCGCCAGATGTCACCCGCTTCCACGTTCTGGCTCAACAGCACTTCACCTGTGGCCAGATCAGTAATGTTCGCAACGCCGTCTTCGGAAATTTCGAAGGTCTTGTCGTGCGATCCGTACTCCTCGGCCTGCTGAGCCATCAAACCTACGTTGGGCACGGTGCCCATGGTCTTAGGGTCAAAGTTGCCGTGCCATTTGCAGAAGTTGATCATCTCCTGGTAAATGCGGGCAAAAGTGGACTCAGGCATCACTGCCTTCACGTCTTTCAGACGGCCGTTGGCATCCCACATCTTGCCGCCGTTACGGATCATGGCGGGCATGGACGCATCCACAATGATGTCGTTGGGTGAGTGGAAATTGGTAATCCCCTTGGCGGAATCCACCATGGCCAGCTCAGGGCGGTGCTCATGGCAGGCGTGCAGGTCACGCTTGATCTCGTCTTGTTTGGACTGGGGCAATGTCGCGATCTTGCCGTACAGATCAGCCATGCCGTTGTTCACGTTGACGCCCAATTCCTTGAACAAGGCACCGTGCTTTGCAAACGCGTCTTTGTAGAAAATCTTGACGCAGTGACCGAACACGATAGGGTGCGACACCTTCATCATGGTGGCCTTGACGTGCAGCGAGAACATCACGCCCGTTTTGCGAGCGTCTTCAATTTCCTTCTCGTAGAACTCCAGCAAGGCCTTTTTGCTCATGAACATGCTGTCGATCACTTCGCGGTCAAGCAAAGAAACCTTGGGCTTAAGCACCAGCGTTTGGCCGCTCTTGGTGATCAACTCCATCTTGACATCGCGCGCACGGTCCAATGTGATGGACTTTTCGCCATGGTAGAAGTCACCGGCATGCATGTGAGACACATGTGAGCGAGAGGCTTGGCTCCACTCGGCCATGCTGTGCGGGTTCTTGCGGGCGTATTCCTTCACTGCCTTGGGTGCACGACGATCCGAGTTACCTTCGCGCAAAACCGGGTTGACCGCGCTACCTGTGCACTTGGAGTAGCGGACGCGAATCGCCTTCTCTTCGTCAGTTTTGGGAGTCTCAGGGTAATCAGGGATCGCGTAGCCCTTGCTCTGCAGCTCTTTGATACAGGCGACCAACTGGCCTACTGAAGCACTGATGTTGGGCAGCTTGATGATGTTGGCGTCCGCTTGAAGCGTCTTTTTACCCAGCTCAGCCAAGGTATTGGGGACCTTTTGGTCTTCTGTGAGGAAGTCAGAAAACTCGCCCAAAACACGCGCCGCCACCGAAATATCCGACTCCACTACGTTAATGCCTGCGGGCGCAGTGAATGTGCGGATCAAAGGCAGGAACGAAGCAGTGGCCAAACGGGGGGCTTCGTCGGTCAGTGTGTAAATAATCGTCGGTTGCTGGGTACTCATCGCTTATCTCCAAAAATGAGGTGTTGTTGACGCAGAACTGTTTCACGCACAGGCAGCGGTCTCCGGATAGTGCGTAATTGTGCTTTCAGTGGTCTGACCCGAAATGCATTTTTCGCAATGCATTACCGCAATATGAAATTTAAAACCACTTCAAGGAAATATTTTTATAGGTGCAGTGCAGCAAACGCATAAAAAAAGGCCCGGAGGTTGCCCGCCGAGCCTTTTTATTGCACCAAAACTCAGGCGAAGTTTGCTGCAGCGAAATCCCAGTTCACCAATTTATCGAGGAAGGTTTCCACGAACTTGGGGCGCATGTTGCGGTAGTCGATGTAGTACGCGTGCTCCCAGACGTCCACGGTCAACAAAGCCTTGTCAGCGGTTGTCAGAGGGGTACCTGCAGCGCCGGTGTTGACGATGTCGACAGAACCGTCAGCCTTCTTAACCAACCATGTCCATCCGGAACCAAAGTTGCCCACTGCCGACTTGACGAAGGCTTCCTTGAAGGCCGCGTAAGAACCCCATTTCGCATTAATGGCATCAGCCAAAGCACCAGTTGGCTCGCCGCCGCCTTGTGGCTTCATGCAGTTCCAGAAAAAAGTGTGGTTCCAGATTTGGGCTGCGTTGTTGTACACACCACCGCTGGATTTTTTGATGATTTCTTCGAGCGTCATGCTCTCGAACTCTGTACCCTTTTGCAGGTTGTTCAGGTTCACCACATAAGCGTTGTGATGCTTGCCATGGTGAAACTCCAGGGTTTCCTGAGAGTATGCAGGAGCCAATGCATCAATGGCGTAAGGCAGCGCGGGCAGGGTATGTTCCATGAGATCCTCGTAGTGGGTGGGTTGTTAACAAAACTTATTGTAGAAACTAATTTTCGTGGACTGCGTGTACGGCCATATCAACCGTACCGTCTGCGAGGGTGGCCGTGATCACATCCCCGGGGCCGGCTTGTCGAACCGAGGTCACCGTGGCGCCTTGGGCATCCGCAAGCCAAGCGTAGCCCCGTTGCAGCACCAAAGTGGGGTCAAGCAGCCGCAATCTCAGGGCGGATTGATCCAAGCGCTCATGCGCTTGCCGCCCCAAGGTATGTACCCCACCCGAAAATTTGAGCGCCAATGCCTCGTGCTGGCGGCGTGCCTCCAGCAAGTGGGCTTGTTGAGCGACCTGCAACTGGTGCGCCACTTGCTGCAGCCGCAGGGAGTGCCCGACCACCACCCCGGATGGGCGACCGGCTCTGGTGGCAACGCGGTCCAAGCGCTGCGCCTGGGTATCCAACTGACGCTGGACAGCGGCGCTCAGCCGATCTTGCATCAAATCGATGGCGGCCAAGCAGGTGGTAGTGGGTGTCGCTACCAATTCAGCAGCGGCGGTAGGCGTCGGAGCCCGAACATCCGCCACAAAATCGGCAATCGTGAAGTCAGTCTCATGCCCAACGCCAGACACCACCGGAATGGGCGACTCACTCAACGCAATGGCCAGTGCCTCGTCATTGAAAGCCCACAGGTCCTCCATAGAACCGCCGCCGCGCACCAACAAAATTACATCCAGAGGGGTGCCCGCGCCGTCTATGTCAGCAGAGCGGGCCAGCAAGGCTTGCAAAGCGCGGGTGAGCTCGGCCGGCGCATTGCCACCCTGTACCGAAGCAGGAGCCAGCACCACTGGAATATGCGGCACACGTCGGCGCAGCGCGGTGGCCACATCATGCAGCGCAGCCGCCCCCAAAGACGTAATCAGGCCGATTCCGCGGGGCATCAGGGGAAGCGCTCTTTTGCGCTCCTGCGCAAAGAGGCCGCGGGATTCAAGCCGGTTCTTGAGGCGAACAAACTCTTCAAATAGATTGCCCTGCCCTTGCTTGCGCATGCTCTCCACAATCAGCTGCAGATCTCCGCGCGGGCCATAGATATCTAGGCGCCCAGACACCTCCACCAACTCGCCGTCACGGGGTGCAAAGTCCAGCCGAGAGGCCGCGCGCTTAAACATGGCGCACCGGATCTGGGCATCTTGGTCTTTGAGCGAAAAGTAGCAATGGCCGCTCGCAGCCCTGGAAAAGCCAGACAGCTCGCCAGTCACCCGCACGGGGTTGAAGCGGGCATTCAGGGTGTCTGCCAGCGCACGGCAGAGCGCGTCTACCCGCCAGACGCGGGGCGCTGCCTGGTCATGGTTGATCATGCTGCTGTCCGGCTTGCAATGCTGCAAACACTGCCAAAAATTGCGGGGAAATCATGCGGTATCCAATCCTTTGGGGCGGAGTATGCCTCTTGCAAACGCCCCATGCGGAGCTAACGGTTTGAAACGATTCCAGAGACGCCCGCGCGGCACTGGGTAACCGGCAGTGGGCCATAATCCCCCAGCTTTTTAACTGCGCGGAGATCTGCATTTGTTTTCCATCATCCAAGCCGCCGGCTGGCCCATCTGGCCCCTGATTGCATGCTCCATTGTGGCTCTGGCCATTGTTATTGAGCGGTTTATCAGCCTCAAGACCGCCAAAGTGGCGCCACCCCGCCTGCTGGATGAAGTCTTGAGCGTGACCAAAAGCACGGTCCCCGGCCCCGATGTGGTTGCGCAGCTCGAAAAGAACTCTGCACTGGGGCAGGTTTTGGCCTCCGGACTGCGTGCTGTGAACGCAAACCCGCATTGCACCGAGGATGATCTTCGCGCCACGATGGAGGGCAGCGGTCGCCTGGTTGCCCAACGGCTCGAACAATACTTAAGCGCATTGGGCACCATCGCCTCAGCCGCGCCCATGTTGGGATTGTTTGGTACCGTGGTCGGCATGATTGAAATTTTTGGCTCCCAAGCCCCTGGCAGCACAGGCGGAGGCAACCCGGCACAACTGGCCCACGGCATCTCGATTGCGCTGTACAACACGGCCTTCGGCCTGGTGGTCGCCATCCCCGCATTGATTTTCTGGCGCTACTTCCGGGGCCGGGTCGACGCCTATCTGCTGACACTGGAGCTGAGCTCTGAGCATCTGGTGCGCCACCTCAAAGCACTGCGCAAGTGAAGAAGGACGCATCCATGAACTTCCGGCGCCGCCATCAGGAAGAGCCTGAGATCAACCTGATCCCCTTCATCGACGTGTTGTTGGTGATCCTTATTTTCTTGATGTTGTCGACCACCTACAGCAAGTTCACCGAGCTCCAACTCAAGCTGCCGGTCGCGGATGCGGATGCGCAGCGCGATTACCCCAAAGAACTGATCGTGGCGGTCAGCGCAGATGGCGCCTACAGCATCAACAAACAGGTGGTAGCAGGCCGCAGCACAGAGGCCCTCTCCATGGCCCTCATCGAGAATGCAAAGGCGGGCAAAGACACTGTCATCATCATCAGTGCGGATGCGAGTGCACGGCACCAAGCCGTAGTGACTGTCATGGAAGCCGCCCGCCGCTCGGGAATGAATCAGATCACCTTCGCGACCCAGTCCTCCGGAAACGGCGGCAAATAAACCATGCTGCCCGCAGTCCAGGCGGCTATTACCCGAGCCTGGGTTTCCGGTGGATGGGTGCGTGCGGTCCTAGCCCCTATCTCCCTGATTTATGGTGCGCTCACCGGCCTGCAACGCGCCGCCTACCGCGCAGGACTGCTCCAGAGCAGCGCGCTGCCCGTCCCGGTAATCGTGGTGGGTAACGTGATTGCGGGTGGCGCAGGTAAAACCCCCACTGTGCTTGGAGTGGTAGCCCATTTGCTGGATCAAGGGCACCGGCCCGGCATTATTTCGCGGGGCTATGGTGGAAGCCATCAGGAGCCAACGCCTGTCACCCAAGACAGTCCGGCCGCGCTCGTGGGCGACGAGCCTTTGCTGATGCACCGCAAAAGCGGCGTGCCAGTGGTGGTGGGCCGCGATCGCGTGGCGGCTGGACGCCGTTTGCTCGACCTATACCCCGGCACGACCCACGTGGTGTGTGACGACGGATTGCAGCATTACCGCCTGCGCCGGGATATCGAGATCTGCGTGTTCGATGCCCGCGGCCTCGGAAACGGTGGCCTGTTGCCAGCGGGCCCGCTACGCCAAGCCTGGCCTCGCGCGCTGGTAACCACTGCAGGTCAAACCGAGAGCCGGACATTGACGCTCCACACCGGCACCAACACCCTGCCGGGTTTTTTGGCCCAGCGGTCTTTGGCGACCACGGCCATCAACGCCACCGGGCAGACGACACCCCTGTCTTCGCTTCAGCGCAGTCAGCGACCTTTGCATGCGGTGGCAGGCATTGCCCAACCCGAGAATTTTTTCAGCATGCTGCGCGCCCAAGGGCTCACGCTGGCAAGTACCGACGCACTGCCGGATCACTATGATTTTCATAGCTACTCGCGCAATAAATACGAGGGCAAAGTGCTGATTTGCACAGAAAAAGACGCCACCAAACTCTGGCAGCACTTGCCGGACGCGTGGTCAGTCCCGCTGATTCAAACCTTGCCTCCTGAATTTCTGGCTGCGCTGGAGATCGGAATTCATGACATTACCCACGTCTCGGTATCATTCCCCCATGGACACACGACTCATTGAACTGCTGGTTTGCCCCGTCACCAAAGGGCCCCTCGAATTCGACCGCGATAAGCAAGAGCTGATTTCCCGGAGCGCTCGCCTTGCCTACCCCGTGCGTGACGGTATTCCGGTGTTGCTGGAGAACGAAGCCCGGGTTTTGAGCGACGCTGAACTGGAGGGCTGATATGGCCTACACAGTGCTGATCCCGGCGCGTCTGGCTTCCACCCGTCTGCCCAACAAACCCTTGGTAGACATCGGCGGGCTACCGATGGTGGTCCGCGTTGCGGAACGGGTAAGGGCCGGGTTATCGGCCGACGTGCGCGTAGTCGTTGCGGCTGACGACACCAGCATCTTGAGCGCCTGCCAGGCGCATGGTATCGAGTGCCTGCTCACCCGGGTGGACCACCCCTCGGGCAGTGACCGTCTGGCAGAGGCCTGCAGCCTCTTGGCTCTGGCAGATGACGATATTGTGGTCAATGTGCAAGGGGATGAGCCCTTGATTGACACCTCGCTGGTGTCTGCAGTTGCAAGCCTGCTGGAAACCCACTCGGTTGCCACGATGGGCACCGCCGCACATCCCATCCATGAGGTGGCGGACTTTACAAACCCCAATGTGGTCAAAGTAGTCACCGATGCCGCCGGCTTGGCAATGTACTTCAGCCGCGCACCGATCGCTTGGTGGCGGGATGGATTTGCCCAAGGCATCCACACCTTGCCCGACCCGGCGCCGTTGCGCCACGTCGGCATCTACTCTTACCGGGTAGGCTTCTTGCGGACCTTCCCTTCCCTGCCGCAAGCCCCTGTAGAAGTTACCGAGGCCCTGGAGCAGCTCCGCGCCATGTGGCATGGTCACCGCATCGCGGTGCATGTCAGCCAGACAGCGCCAGGCCCCGGTGTGGACACCCCGGAAGACCTTGAACGCGTGAGACGCATCATCCTCGCCAACTGACCGCCCGATACGGTGGCGAGCTGTAAGTTCCACACCGGTTAGGGCGTGATATTCTCCAAGGCTAATTGCCCGTCCATAAAAAGCGCGCTGAAGCAAGCGCCCACGGAGACGCGCTGGCTTTTCTTTCAATCCGAGGTATTCATGAGACTGATTCTGTTGGGCGCACCAGGCGCTGGTAAAGGTACGCAAGCGACTTTCATCTGCCAAAAGTACGGAATTCCCCAAATTTCCACCGGCGACATGCTGCGTGCTGCCGTGAAGGCCGGCACACCTTTGGGCCTGCAAGCCCAAGCGGTCATGGCATCCGGCGGACTGGTCAGCGACGAGCTCATCATCAACCTGGTGAAAGAGCGCCTGACCCAGCCCGATTGCGCCAACGGTTTCTTGTTTGACGGATTCCCACGGACCATCCCCCAGGCAGATGCCATGAAGGCAGCGGGCGTTGCTTTGGACTATGTGGTGGAAATCGACGTGCCGTTCGAGGCCATCATTGAGCGCATGAGCGGTCGCCGCTCGCACCCCGCCTCCGGACGCACCTACCACGTGAAGTTCAATCCGCCCAAAGTCGAAGGCCAGGACGATGTCACCGGCGAGCCATTGATCCAACGGGACGATGACAAGGAAGAAACAGTCAAAAAGCGCTTGGAGGTCTACAGCGCCCAAACCCGTCCATTGGTGGAGTACTACTCGACTTGGGCGCAGAACGAGCCCGCTACCGCGCCCCGCTACCGTGCCATCAGCGGAATGGGCGATGTGTCCGACATCACCTCACGGGTGCTGGAAGCATTGTCCAAATAAGGGCCGCAAACCTCACGGAAAAGCCGCTTCAGCGGCTTTTTTTACGCCAGTAAGTCGCGCATCAGTTGCACGCGCGCCTTCACTGCAGAAAGCCCGGGATAGACGCGCAAGCCAGTGTCCGGCGCTTCGCTGCGCACCACGCCACCCCTCGCACAGCGACTGGCCAGTACAACCTGCACGCCCAAGCCTGCAGCGCGCACCAGCGCGGCCTGCAAGGCCTCGTTCACTGTCCCATTGCCAGTTCCCGCCACCACCAAGCCTGCCAAGGGCACTGGATCGATGTCACGGGCATTCAGCACCGCTTGAATCACATGCGCGCCAGCACCTGCGTAGTTCATCACCACCTCCACTCGGGGGGCAGTGGCATCAACCCACGCAGGCAAACGCCGAGCCAGCGAACTGGACGAAGTATCGTGCGCGAAAGTCCAACGCACGGCGCCCTCCTCCACCCATCCCAGGGGACCTGCATCGCCTGAGTCAAAGGCATCAACGCGGTAGGTGTGTGCTTTTTGCACATGTTGGGCTGCATGCACAGCTCCCGCACACACGACCATCACCCCCCTGGCCGCGGGATGCAGGGCGACGGACACCGCATCCAAGACGTTCTGCGGCCCATCAGGTGTCAAGGCGCTGGCCGGGCGCATGGCACACGTCAGCACCACGGGCTTGCCATTAAGGCAATCGGCCAGCGCGAGTTGCAAAAAGAACGCCGTCTCTTCGATCGTATCGGTGCCATGGGTAATAACAATGCCCGCCACCTCTTCGTCTTGAAGGTTGCGTTGGCACGCATGGGCCAGTGATTGCCAAACACTCCAGTCCATATCCTTGCTATCGACTTGCGCAATCTGTTCGCTGCACAACGCGGCCCCTTGGAGTCGCTCAGGCATACCGGCAATTGCGGCCAAGATATCTGCCACAGGAACCTCACCGGCACGGTACCCCACGTTATCGGCCGCATTGCCGGCCCGCCCTGCAATCGTTCCACCTGTGCCCAAAAAAACGACTCGCTTTGTTGCCATTTCCACTGCCCTTGCCAAATTCAAAAAACTGGTTGAAAATACAGTTACTGGATAAGAAAACAGTGTGTATGCACACACAGCCTCTACAGTTACCAAGGAGTCAGTATGCTCGAAAGTCCTAAACTCACAGCCCGGCAACAACAGATTTTTGATCTGATTCAAAGTGCCATTGCGCGTACAGGCGCGCCACCCACACGGGCAGAAATCGCCAGTGAGTTGGGCTTCAAGTCTGCCAACGCAGCGGAAGAGCATCTGCAAGCCTTGGCCCGCAAAGGGGTGATCGAGCTGGTGAGTGGCACTTCCCGCGGCATCCGCCTCAAAAGCGACGCGCTTCGGTCTATCCAAGAGTCACGCATCAAGCAGTTCTCCCTCCCCCTGCCCGGCCTCGCCCAGCTAGCCCTGCCCTTGGTCGGGCGTGTTGCCGCAGGCTCCCCGATCTTGGCGCAGGAACATGTGGACCAAACCTACTACGTAGAAAACAGCCTCTTTCAGCGGCAACCGGATTACTTGCTGAAAGTGCGCGGCATGTCGATGCGGGATGCAGGCATCATGGATGGCGACCTGTTGGCCGTCCAGGCGACCAAAGATGCAAAAAATGGTCAGATCATCGTGGCCCGCTTGGGCGAAGAAGTCACCGTCAAGCGCTTTCGCCGCAACAAGCACCTGATCGAGTTGCATGCAGAGAACCCGGATTACCAGACCATCGTGGTGGAGCCCGGTGAGCCTTTCGAAGTCGAAGGTCTTGCCGTTGGCCTGATTCGTAACACGATGTTGATGTGAACAGGAGCACCGTATGACCATTAGCACGCTTGCATTCAGTCTCCTGAGCCAATGGGCTCCGAATCACTGGTTTTCTGCACCTTCCACGTCACGCTGCATTACCAGCACAAGACGCCCCTTCGCGGCGTCATCCAAGGTTGCCAATACTATCAATTCGATAGCATCCACCGCAACCGTAGCGTGCGCCAGGGCTCCAAAACCTGCACAAACCAGGCCATTGCGAATCGTGCGATTGGTCGAACAGGGTCAACCGAGAGCACATGTCGGAAGAATGGTGATTTCGGGACGCATGGCAGACGTGTGCGCCGAACTAGATCGGCTAGCAGCCGCTGAAGCTCCATAGATCACACGCTTAGCCGAGCGACTTGGCGGCGTGTCAACAAGGCACAATGTTGGGTATGAACATTGTGATTCTTGACGATTACCAAGATGCGGTTCGCAAATTGGATTGCGCTGCCAAGCTGGATGCCTATCAAGCAAAGGTCTACACCAACACCGTCAAAGGAATCGGCCAGCTCTCAGTGCGCCTTAAGGATGCGGACGTCATTGTTCTGGTGAGAGAGCGCACCCAGATCACGCGTGCCTTGGTGGAGAAATTGCCTAGGTTGAAGCTGATTGCCCAAACGGGCCGCGTAGGCGCGCACATCGATGTCCAAGCTTGCACTGAGAGAGGCATCGCTGTATGCGAGGGTGTGGGCTCACCCGTTGCCCCTGCCGAGTTGACCTGGGCCTTGATCATGGCCTCGATGCGGCGCCTGCCCCAATACATCGGTAACCTCAAACATGGCGCGTGGCAACAATCGGGCCTCAAGGCTGGATCGATGCCACCAAACTTTGGGCTCGGAAACGTATTGCGCGGCAAGACCTTGGGAATTTGGGGCTACGGGCGAATTGGCCAACTGGTCGCCGACTTCGGCAAAGCGTTTGGAATGCACGTAAGCATCTGGGGAAGCCAAGAGTCTCGAGACAAGGCTGTTCAAAATGGTTACGCGGCTGCACCAGATAAAGAGTCGTTCTTTGCCAGTAGCGACGTTTTATCTATTCACCTCCGGCTGTCTGATGCGACTCGGAACATCGTCACAGCGTCAGACTTGGCGAACATGAAGCCCACTGCATTATTCGTGAACACCTCCAGGGCTGAGCTGCTTGAAACTGACGCGCTCATTGGTGCGTTGAACCGGGGACGTCCCGGCCTGGCGGCGGTCGACGTTTTTGAGGCGGAACCGATTCTTCAGGGCCACGCATTGCTTCGGCTGGAAAACTGCATCTGTACCCCCCACATCGGGTATGTGGAGCAAGACAGCTACGAAATGTATTTCAGTGCGGCTTTTGACAACGTCATCAATTACATCAAAGGCACACCCAGCAATATCGTCAACCCGGGCGCCCTTCAAGTGAGACGCTAGATACCGCCCCTCAAGACCGGGTGAGGCAAATCACGGACCAGTTTTTTTACTGTCCAGCGGCGGCAGATCAAAGTCGATCAAGTTGTCGACCTCTGAAGGAGCTGCCTTCTGAAAGTCCTCTGTGATGTCGAGCTCAAAATCTACAGAGTTACCCGATTGGTACGCCGAGGGGATGCCGAAAGAAACGGGGCCCGGGCCCGTGGGAACTTCGAACGCATTTTCGGACGACAACCTGTTCGCGCTGAATGACAGCGGAGCGCCATCCAGCGCATGCACCAAGCGATTGCAGACAGCATGCAAGAGCAACAGTTCTTTAAATGCTTCTAGCTCAAACCGCATATCCGACTTTGAACCAGACGTGCGTACAAGGTAAGACTCGATGAGCGACAGTGCCTCTTTCGACGGCCAGAGTTTTACAAGCTGATCACAAATTTCCGGGAAGTTTTCTAAACTGCCCTCGCCCTGATTAAATGACTGGTACTCGGGCACATAGCCTGTAAACACCGCATTGAATTCCCGCCGATAGTGATCGAACTTGTCCTTGCGGCTCAAGGTGTGGAATATTTTCAGCAGGTCGATATGAACCATGGGGTTCAAATCAATGGAGTCATTGACGTGCCCCTCCAGCAGGGAGATGGCCTCCTCATACTGCCCAAGAGCCATGAAAAACTCCGCCTGCTGACGAACGTCGATCATTTCATGGCTGTTCACCGCCCGGAGACTGGACGGCATACTGACCGAGAAATCACGCGAATCCGCATAAGCAGATGCTTGGTCTTTCTGACCATAAGAACTCACAGGCCCGCTGGAGGAGGAAGGGTGAGTTCCAATGTCCAGATCAATATCCACGCTGCTGACAGCGCCCTGAGAGGTCTGGCCTTCGCTCTTTGGCAAGTTGGACTCGGCACGCTCTTGTTCCGACAAGGATTGCAGGAAGGACGGGGACACCTCCACCGTTTCTGGAATAACCTCAGTCGTCCCGTTGCCGCTCCACCATGCGCTACCAGCGTTCGCTCTCTGTGCCTGCCGGCGGAAAAACCATCCGCCCCCTGCCAATAAAAGAAGCAACAGGCCAGAGAGTCCAATCACCAGCGGGTTGAAGTATTTTTCACTCTCAGCTCGCTCGACTCGCATCACCAAATCTTGCATCTGTTTTTGATTTTCCCCAGATGCGTTGCGCAGACTGAGAATGTCAGCCTCCATGCTTTTCAAGCGCGCAGCGTCCTTCAGGATATCTTCAGGCGTCAGATTTAGGGCGCGCCACAGAGCTACCGCCTCACCCTTCTTTTGGGCATCTTCAGTGGGTGTGCTTAGAAGCTCCTGCGAAGAGACGAGCACCGGATCACGCTCAACCGTGAGATCCAAGGGTGCTAATTTCAATCGCGGTTTGCTCTTTACAACAGGAGGCTCAAAGACCTGTTTGGCTTGAACAGACGGCGACGTTCGCGGCGCCTTTACAGGGCCATCTGTCTTTTTTTCTCTGCTCGGAACTGATCTGACGCTATCCGCATCTGGGATAGAAGTGAGCGCTCCTAGTCGGTTTAAAGCGGGGGGGGCAACCGGCGTCACTTGTGCAGCGGCCACCTTGGCGGTTTCGCTCACTATGTCCGCGAGCAATACATAGCGGCGTGACGTCTTGGCGCTACATACTGAGCGCAAGTAGACCGTCACGACAGGCTCATCTACAGGCAGACGCGCACTAACGCGCACCTGCCATGTGCGGCCCGCAGCAGGCTCCTCGGAGACCAACGTTACCTTGCTTTGCTCAACCTTGTTTTCGCCATAGAAAACATCGGCCTCAAAGCAGACGTCGCTGACGTCTTCATCAGCGGCCGCCGAAACCGAAATTGACAAATTGAATGGCTGCGAAATCAGCGCTGTACCACTCGCGCGGCCCAGCGTCAGAGCCTCGGAGCCCAGCGATGCCACAAGCAACATGGCGCCAAGCGCACAGCTTTTAATTTTGAAAACAGATTTCATTGTTACAAATGATTCTCGCACAAGTCATACAAACGACTGAGGCCCGCCCCCACCTGTTAAGTCGCCAGACACACAGGAGACAACCGCCCCTCCGGCAATCGCAATGACAAACGACAATCTGACCCTCGGTATTCGCTCCCCTGCCCACTCAAGACACCTTATGGACGAACCCATTCTTACGATTGAAGAACGATCTGCCATCAATGCAGGCCGGTGGTTTTCGAGCCTCTCGCCTTCGCTCAAGCATGATATTTTGCGGTGTGCCTATGTAAAGCGCTACCGCGATGGGGATCTGATCGCAGCGCGCGGTGAGCCGCCCGAAGAGTGGATCGCATGCGCCAAAGGCGCAGTGCGGGTCAGCTCCACATCTATTTCCGGAAAGCAAATCACGCTCACCTACGTTGAGCCGGGCATCTGGTTTGGTGATGTTGCTATTTTTGATGGCGACCGCCGCACGCATGATGCCTATGCCCATGGAGACAGCACCGTACTGTGCGTCGCCAAAGCGGATTTCAAGAAGATATTGGCAAGCCATGTCGAGCTTTATGAGGCCATGCTCCGCCTGCATGCCCGCCGCATCCGCCAACTCTACGGGCTTGTTGAAGACCTCAACACCCTGCCACTCCGCGCTCGCCTTGCCAAACAGCTGCTGCACCTCGTGCGAAGCTATGGAGTTCCTTCATTGAGCGACGGCAGCGAAGTTCGCATTGGCCTGCAACTGGCGCAAGAAGAGCTGGCCCAATTGCTTGGGGCATCCCGTCAGCGCGTCAACCAGGAACTCAAGGCTATGGAGCGTGAAGAGGCCATTCGCATTGAACCGGGGGGCTTGGTTATTCGCGACCGCGCCGCACTGATGCGCATCATTGAATCCGACCTATAGCCCGAGAGGAGCCATCCACCATGACCCAATTTGACCAATTTGTGGGAACACGAAGCGTGGGGGCAGCCCATGCCATTGACGAAGCTGCGCTGGAAAAGTGGCTGATAGGCCATGTGGGTGGCTATCAAGGCCCGCTGAGGGTGGAAATGTTCAAAGGTGGGC
>DGQR01000155.1:2779-4475 GCA_002390825.1 Rhodoferax sp. UBA4409 | reverse complement strand
GTGTGCGTGCAGTCCGGCACCACCACTGAAAAGAACCTGACTGACTTCTCCAAGGCCAACGCGCTGAATATCAAGCCTATCGTGTTTGAAAAGCTCGAAGCCGCTGAAGGTGCTTACTTCTCCGGCCGTTGCGTGGCTTACACCACCGACGCATCCGGCCTGGCCTCTACCCGTAACAAAGTTGCCAAGAACCCCGCTGACCACATGATCTTGCCCGAGCTGATCTCCAAAGAGCCTTTGGGCCCCATGGTTCGCCGCGGTGACGACGAGTGGACTGCCATTGTGAAGTGGACCGTGTACGGCCTGTTGGAAGCTGAAGAAGCCGGCATCACTGCCGCCAACGTCGACGACCTGAAGACCAGCAGCCAGGACCCCGTGGTCGGCCGCTTGTTGGGCTCCAAGGAAGACACCGGCAAATTGCTGGGCTTGGACAAAGAGTGGCTGGCACGTGCTGTGAAGACCACTGGTAACTACGGCGAAATGTTTGAACGCAACGTGGGCCCCAAGTCTGCCTTGCAGTTGCCACGTGGTTTGAACAACCTGTGGAACAAGGGCGGCGTGCAGTACGCCCCTCCAGTGCGTTAATGAGAGTAAACGGAAGGCTGTAAACCGGCGTTCCGTGACCGAAAAGGGCAGTCGCATTCACCTTGCGCTGCCCTTTTCACTTGATGAGTGTTTTTCCAGTGAACCCAAGGGCTGACATGTCCACACCCTCCTCCCCTCCCAAAAAGTCCTGGTCCTGGCGCAGCCAGGCATTCCGTGGACTGATGTACCAAGCCATCGCCATCGTGGTGGTGCTGGCTACGGTGCTTTATCTTGCCCATAACACCACCACCAACATGAAGTTGCGTGGCATTCAAAGCGGTTTTGACTTTTTGTCCAACCCTGCCGGGTTCGACATCGGCGAGAGCCTTTTCGCTTTCGACTCCGGTGAGTCGTACTGGCGGGCCTACCTCGTCGGATTTGTGAACACGCTGCGCGTTGCCGTGGTGGGCATCATCCTGACCACCATTCTGGGCACCTTGATCGGTGTCGGACGCTTTTCGCGCAACGCACTGGTTCGGGGCATTTGCGCCGCGTACGTGGAGTTCTTCCGCAACATTCCGGTGCTGCTGCAGTTGCTGATGTGGTACCTGATGTTCACCGAGGTGCTGCCCGCATCCAACGAGCCTTGGGTACTAGGACCGTTCTTTCTGAGCAAGGGGGGAATTAACTTCCCGATTCCTCAGTGGGCGCACGGGCATGTTTGGGGCGCCTGGGGCCTGCTTTTGGGCGTGGCTGCCGCTTGGGCTTACCGCGTGTATGCGCAAAAGTCGTTTGAGCAGACCGGCAAAGCCAAGAGCATGGTGCTGGCTCCGATCGGCATCGTGCTGGCGGTCGGTGTGCTCGGCTGGTTGTTGGGCGGTGCGCCTACTGCGCTCAATATGCCGATCCAAGGTGAATTCGCTATTGAAAACGGCGGCGCCTTGACACCTGAGTACCTGTCTGTGCTGCTAGGCCTGACGATCTACACCGCAGCTTTCGTGTCCGAAGTGGTGCGGGGCGGCATCCAGTCAGTCGCCTTGGGCCAGTCGGAGGCGGCTGCCGCTTTGGGATTAAGCCGTGGCCACACTATGCGCTTGGTGATGCTGCCGCAGGCATTGCGCGTGATCATTCCGCCGGTGACCAACCAGTACCTGAACCTGACCAAAAACTC
>DGQR01000155.1:0-2635 GCA_002390825.1 Rhodoferax sp. UBA4409 | reverse complement strand
ATTGCCATCATCATGCTGGTGTACCTGAGCACGTCGCTGTTCACGTCCATCACCATGAATTGGTACAACACCCGCTCTGCGATCAAAGAACGCTAAGGCCTAGTTATGAGCGCAACTACTTTTGAACCTATTCCCGCACGTCCCGCCCCGGTCAAGACCGAAGGTGCGGTTGCCTGGATCCGCAGCAATCTCTTTGGCAGCTGGCAGACCACTATCGGCACCCTCATCATGGGGGCGATCCTGCTCTACATTTTGCCGCCGCTGTTTGGCTGGGCATTGATTGACGCCAAGTGGGCCGCCAACGCCGATGCCTGCAGCGCAGACCGTGCAGGCGCATGCTGGGGCGTGGTGACGGAAAAATTCCGCATCATCATTTTTGGCCGTTACCCCTTTGAAGAGCAGTGGCGCCCTCTGGTAGCCACACTGCTGCTCTGCAGCTTGCTGGTTGCCAGCTGCATGCGCATGTTCTGGAAGGCATGGCTGGGCGCAGCCTGGGTGCTGGTCTTGGGCACCTTCTTTGTGCTGATGCACGGCGATGTCATGGGCTTGTCCTTGGTCGAAACCGACCGCTGGGGTGGCCTGCCACTGACGCTGCTGCTGTCCTCGCTGTCGATGGCCATGGCTTTCCCGCTGGCCTTGATGATTGCCTTGGGCCGCCGTTCCAAACTGCCGGCGATCAAGACCTTCTGCACCATTTATGTGGAGCTGATCCGTGGCGTGCCCTTGATCTCGGTGCTGTTCATGGCGTCCTTCATGTTCCCGCTGCTGATGCCTCAGGGCTTCAACATCGACGTGTTGGTGCGGGTGCTAGCCGGTATCACCCTGTTTGCTGCGGCCTATATGGCTGAAGTGATCCGCGGTGGCCTGCAAGCAGTGCCCAAGGGCCAGATTGAGGCGGCCGCCACCCTGGGCCTGAGCTACTGGCAAACCCAGCGCAAGATCGTGTTGCCACAGGCCCTGGCCATGGTCGTGCCCGGCATCATGAACAACTTCATCTCCACCTTCAAGGACACGTCGTTGGTAACCATCGTGAGCTTGTACGAGCTCACCGGTGCCATGAGCCTGGCCCTGAACTCGGACTCCGACTGGCGCCCCTTCAAGATTGAAGGCTACATCTTCATCGCACTCATCTACTTTGTGTTTTGCTTCTCCATGTCGCGCTACAGCCTCTGGATCGAAAAGCAAGTGAACAAAAGCAAACTCCGCTAAGGAACGAATATGTCTGAACCCATCATCACCTTCAACAAAGTCAACAAGTGGTACGGTAACAATTTCCACGTACTGCGCGATATTGACCTGACCGTCACCAAAGGCGAGCGCATCGTGGTCTGCGGCCCATCGGGCTCCGGCAAGTCCACCATGATCCGCTGCATCAACCGCCTCGAAGAGCACCAGCAGGGCAACCTGATCGTGGACGGCGTGGAGCTGACCGACGACGTCAAAGCCATTGACGATGTGCGCAAAAAAGTCGGCATGGTGTTCCAGCAGTTCAACCTGTTCCCGCACCTCACCGTGCTGGAAAACCTGACGCTCTCCCCCATGTGGGTCGGCAAAATGCCGAAAAAAGAAGCCGAAGAAAAGGCCATGATCCAGCTGGAGCGCGTGCGCATCGCCAACCAAGCCAACAAGTACCCGCTGCAGCTCTCCGGCGGTCAGCAGCAGCGCGTGGCGATTGCCCGTGCCCTGTGTCTGAAGCCGAAGATCATGCTGTTCGACGAGCCTACCTCGGCCCTCGACCCGGAAATGATCAAGGAAGTGCTGGACGTGATGATTGAGATGGCCAGCCAGGGCATCACCATGATCTGCGTCACCCACGAAATGGGCTTTGCCAAAGCTGTGGCTGACCGTGTGATCTTCATGGACCAAGGCCAGATCGTGGAGCAAAACACGCCGCACGAGTTCTTCAACAACCCGCAGAACGAGCGCAGCCGCGACTTCTTGTCCAAGATTCTGGGGCACTAAGTACATGCCACCCGCTGCTGGCCTCCACACAGCCGAAGAACAGCTTCAAGCCTTTCAATCAGGCCTGAAGCAGTTTCAGTCAGGGGGGTTGGCGGCGCACGCCTTGTCAGAGATGGCGCGCGGCCAGACGGTATTGCTGACCGCGTTGCCTGAGAAGTTCACCGTCGTTCTGCACCAGCTGATGGATCGCCTGGAGTCCAGCGCCCTGTTCAGCGAAGAAAGCTGCTCATTCAGCCAACGCGACTTGATTGACAGCCTTCAGCTGTGGGCCGACAAAGCGACCCAGCGCCTCACTCAAAGCTAGAGGCCCAGCCTATTGCTTGGCAGCCGCAACGGGGGCCAAGCGGTCGTGGGTCCAACGCAGTAAATCCATCCACATCTGACGCACTTCTGCGTCTTGGGGCAAGCGGCTCGCGCTGGGCAGCTCGATCGTGACCACCGGAATCCGCTGGTGGACGCCGGCATAGTTCCCTAGCGACCCCGGAAAGATACCCACCTGGTCGAGGTAAAGGCGCCCGAGCTTGCTGGGCGGCACCGAGGGGCCGTCAAAGTCCAGCACCCCATACGGTGCATGCACGCTCACGATCAAGTTAGGCTTGAAGCTGCCCATTTGCTCCAGCAAAAACCGGGATTCCGGCTCAGACGCCGGTTTGTCACCCGGCCAGCGACGCGG
>DGQR01000202.1 GCA_002390825.1 Rhodoferax sp. UBA4409 | reverse complement strand
CTGTAATCTCCAGTTCCAGGCACTCGGGTGGAATAGATGTGTCTGACAGAGCTGACTTCAGCTTATCAATGAACTCAGGATTTCGAAATTGAATCTGGGACACGTTAACCGACATCCGGATGTCCTTTGCGCCCTGCCCCTGCAGCCTAACCAACTCATGGCAGGCCATCCTCAATACCCAATCACCAATAGCGATGATCATCCCGGAAGCTTCTGCAAGAGGAATAAATCGATCGGGGGGAACGAAAGTTCCATCTTCGTTGCGCCAACGTATAAGGGCTTCCAAACCGACGACCGCGTTTGTGATCAGATCAACTTGAGGCTGATAAACGATAAAAAGCCGTTCGCTCTCCACAGCGCTCCGCAGGCTTTGCAATAACCGAACCCGCTCGCGAATGTCTGAGCCCATCTCGGCGGAGAACATCACGAATCCTCCACGACGACTCTTCTTGGCGCGCTTTAGAGCTATGTTGGCATCCTTCAACGCGTCTCTGCCGGAGGTACTTCCGCTCATCAAGCTCGTCAATCCCATGGTCGCGGTGACAACCATTGCGTCGTCTTGAACCACAAAAGGACGGCGGAAAAGCGCAAGAATTCTGATTGGATCGACCACGTCATGTGGCCCCATCAGGCCGAAAGTGTCACTTCCGATTCGTGCCAAAACAGCATCGGGGCCCAATTCAAATTTGAGGCGATCTGCAACGGACTGAAGCAACCTGTCACCCTGCTGGTGACCGAGGGCATCATTGATCTCTGAAAAGTCATCGATATCCAGTATCGCGATGATCTCGTTGCAACTGGCCGCACAAGCGAGTCGAGCTTCGCTGAGGTCAATGAACTTGTTACGGTTTGGCAAACAGGAGAGGCGATCGTAAAAAGCCATTTCATCTAGTTTGCGGATTTGTTCGTATGCGCGCAGCGCAGCAGTTACCGTCGCGTACAACTTGGTACGGGTTAACTCCGACTTGGTCTTGTAGTCGTTGATGTCGTAGTCGTGAATCGTTTCGATTTCTGGCGCGTAACCAGGCTGTCCCGTCCGCAGAATAATGCGAAGGTCCGTCAAGTTAAGCTCGGTGCGGATCGTCTTGACAAGGGCGAGACCAGCGTCTTCCCTCTCCATCACCACGTCAAGCAGAACAATCGCAACATCAGACTGTGTGGAAAGAATACTGGCCGCTTCCGCTGCTGAGTAGGCATGCAAAAACTCCAACTGACGTCCCAATATCTCGATGCCCGCCAGCGCAAAGGTTGTTGCTCTGTGCACATCAGGTTCGTCATCGACAACCAGCAGACGCCAAACAAGTGGCTTGCCACTGTCTCCCGCCACCTCATCGTCTAAAAACTGCAGGGCGTCTGTGTCCACGGTCTGTTCCAACAAGTTGCCAGTACTCATATAAACATTGTGCATCAAGCAAAGAATAATGGTGAACCAATGAATGATGATTTGACGCCGCTACAGCTCAAAAAGTAAAAAAGCTGAGGCAACGGGAGCGTTACCTCAGCTTTTTGCGCCTCACTAAGAACTAGCTAATCGAGCTATTCCCACTCAATAGTTGCGGGGGGTTTACTGCTGACGTCATAGGTCACACGGTTGATACCCCGTACTTCGTTGATGATCCGCCCAGATACTGTCTTGAGCAAGCTGTACGGCAGCTCAGCCCAGTCTGCGGTCATGAAATCGCTGGTTTGCACCGCACGAAGTGCAACTACATAGTCGTATGTCCGGCCATCACCCATCACACCAACGCTCTTGACAGGCAAAAACACCGTAAACGCTTGCGACACGGCGTCGTACCACGTTTTAGGAGGCTTACGCGGATTCGCACCGGCCAAACTGCCCCCGGTATACGGCGTGTTGCGTAGCTCCTCGATAAAAATAGCATCGGCACGCCGCAAAAGGTCTGCGAATTCCTTGTTGACCGCACCCAGAATACGGACGCCGAGACCAGGCCCAGGAAAAGGATGGCGGTACACCATATCTGCCGGCAACCCTAGCGCGACGCCGAGCTCACGAACTTCATCCTTGAACAACTCCCGCAAAGGCTCCAAAAGCTTCAGCCCCAGTTGCTCAGGCAGTCCACCCACGTTGTGATGACTCTTGATGGTCACAGCCTTCTTGCTTTTCGCGCCACCCGATTCAATCACGTCCGGATAAATAGTGCCTTGCGCGAGCCATTTGGCGCCCGCCTTCGACGCACCAGACGCGGTCAATTTAGAGGCTTCGGCCTTGAAGACTTCCACGAACTCGCGCCCGATGATCTTGCGCTTGGCTTCAGGATCGCTGACACCTGCCAAATGCCCCAAAAACTGCTCGGAAGCATCCACCCGAATGACTTTGGCATGCAGTTTCCCGACGAACATCTCCATGACCATGTCACCTTCATTGAGGCGAAGCAGGCCGTGGTCCACAAACACACAGGTCAGTTGGTCACCGATCGCACGATGGATGAGTGCAGCAGCCACGGAGGAATCAACCCCTCCGCTCAAGCCGAGGATCACCTCTTCATCACCCACCTGCTCACGGATCCTTTGCACCGCCTCGGCAATGTAGTCGCCCATGATCCAATCTGGCTTGGTGCCACAGATTTGCAAAACGAATCGCTCAAGCAGCTCTTGCCCTTTTTTGGTGTGGGTCACCTCGGGATGGAACTGAACCGCGTAAAAGCGACGCGCTTCGTCAGCCATTCCCGCGATCGGGCAGGCTGCGTTCGAAGCCATCACAGAGAAGCCGGGGGGCAATTCCGTCACTTTATCCCCGTGGCTCATCCAGACATCCAGGATGCCGTGCCCCTCTTCTGTACGAAGGTCCTCCAAGCCATCCAGCAATCGGGTATGGCCGTGAGCACGCACCTGTGCAGATCCAAACTCCCGCGTGCGCCCTGCTTCCACTTTGCCGCCGAGTTGTTGCGCCATGGTTTGCATGCCGTAACAAATGCCCAATACGGGAACGCCTAGGCTAAAGACAGCTTCGGGGGCTTTGTCCGTCTCGTCTTCATAGACACTGGCGTGGCTACCAGACAAGATGATGCCCTTCAAATTGCCATCTGCAGCGTAGGCTCGCACCCACTCGTCAGAAACATCACAGGGATGAACTTCACAGAACACGTGGGCATCACGTACTCGGCGAGCAATAAGCTGGGTGACTTGCGATCCGAAGTCAAGAATCAGAATCTTTTGATGCATGGGCGGCTAACGTTCAATCGGCTCGGTAATTCGGTGCTTCTTTGGTGATTTGCACGTCATGGACGTGGCTCTCACGAATGCCCGCAGTGGTGATTTCGACGAACTCCGCTTTTTCTTGCATTTCTGCAATCGTTGCGCATCCGCAATATCCCATGCTGGCGCGAATACCACCGGCCATCTGGAACACGATCGCCACCATGGATCCTTTGTAAGGAACGCGACCTTCGATACCCTCGGGCACCAGCTTGTCCGCGTTAGGGTTTCCGGTGCTCGACTCTTGGAAATAGCGATCCGCGCTGCCTTGCTGCATCGCGCCGATACTGCCCATTCCGCGGTAGCTCTTATAGCTGCGACCTTGATACAAGATCACTTCACCAGGGGCTTCTTCGGTACCCGCGAACATGCCGCCCATCATGACAGTGCCAGCACCAGCGGCAATGGCCTTGGCGATATCACCGCTGTACCGAATGCCGCCGTCCGCGATCAAGGGGACACCTGTGCCGCGCAAGGCCGTGGCCACGCTGTCGACAGCCATGATCTGGGGTACACCCACACCAGCAACAATACGTGTTGTGCAAATCGAACCGGGGCCGATACCCACCTTGACGGCGTCGGCACCCGCCTCCACCAGCGCCAGCGCTGCTGCACCAGTGGCAATGTTCCCGCCCACTACATCCACCTGCGGAAAGTTTTGCTTGACCCAACGCACACGGTCAATCACACCTTTGCTGTGGCCGTGCGCCGTATCGACAACGATCGCGTCGACACCCGCCTGAACCAAAGCCTCCACACGGGCCTCGGTACCTTCACCGACCCCCACCGCCGCACCAACCCGCAGACGGCCGGTCACATCACGAGCAGCGTTGGGGAAATTGAGTTGCTTGGTGATGTCTTTCACGGTGATCAAGCCTTTGAGCTCAAAGGCCTCGTTGACCACCAGCAGACGTTCCAGTTTATGTTTGTTCAGCAGGGCCTTGGCGGCCTCAGGCGTTGTACCGTCAGGCACGGTGATCAAGCGCTCACGTGGCGTCATGATTTCGCGCACTGGCTGGTCATACCGGGTCTCGAAACGAAGGTCTCGGCCAGTCACGATACCCACGACTTTGCCGCCATCGCACACCGGGAAGCCGGAAACTCCGAGCTGCTCGGAAAGGGCAATGACCTGGCGAACTGTTGTATCTGGGGTAATCACCACCGGGTCACGCAACAGACCGGACTCATAGCGCTTGACCTTGGAGACCTGCGCAGCCTGCTCAGCGGCGGTCAGGTTTTTGTGCACGATGCCCATGCCGCCCTCTTGGGCGATTGCAATCGCAAGACGCGCCTCGGTGACGGTGTCCATCGCAGCCGATACCAGTGGCAGGTTCAGTGCGATGTTGCGGGAGAAACGGGTGGCGAGGCTGGTGTCCTTAGGAAGGACTTGGGAGAACGCTGGAACCAACAACACATCGTCGAAGGTCAGCGCTTTGCCGAGAAGGCGCATGTCAAAGCTCCAAAAGTCGGATTGTACCCGTGACAACACAGCTTCTTTCCGCGAGAAACGCTAAACTGGCCCCATGCATTTCTCTAAATTTCTTGTTGCGCTCCCCTTGGCACTCGCAGCCTCGATGGCCACAGCACAGTGGCAATGGCTGGACAAAGACGGCAGAAAGATATTCAGCGATCGGGCTCCGGGGCCTGAAGTGCCTGAAAAAAACATCTTGAAACGACCAGCCGGCGCGAAAGCGCCTGCCGCAGATTCCAACGCACAAGCTACCCTAGAAGGAAGCAAAGCGGATGGTGCTGCAGCACCCGCCGCCAAGGACGCAGGCGTAGACAAAGCGCTGGACACCAAGAAGAAACAAGCCGAAGCTGCAGAGGCGGCCCAAAAGAAAGCCGAAGCTGAAAAAGTAGCCAAAGCGAAAGCGGACAACTGCAAACTTGCGCGCCAAGCCAAAACTACATTTGAATCCGGAATTCGGCTGGCACGCGCCAACTCCGCTGGCGAACGTGAATTTTTGGATGATGCGGCTCGCGCCAATGAGATTCAGCGAATCCAAGGTGTGATTGACGCGGATTGCAAATAGCGCGAGTGGCGTTCAGCGGCGCGGCGGGCGCATTCCCCTGTCTTGGGCAAACAAACCTGCCGATTTGGATCCCTGCCGGGCAAACCGCTCTCGTCGGGCTACCTTGGGGTCGACCCTCAAAGGAGACAGCAGCTCCAGACGGTCACCCTGTCTCAGTACATGCGTGGGCGCAATTTTCTTACCCCAAATCGCCAAAACCAGTGTGTCGACTTGCGCATCGGGAACATTAGCGAGCAAGCCGCTTGCAGCAACAGCGCGTGCGGCTGTTGCGCCGATTGGTAGTTTGACTCTGATTTCTGCGACCTGTCTTGGCGCTACGGCAAAGGCCACCATCACCTCGATCTGATCGACCACGATTTCAGGTGAATCATTCACCATAGACATCCTGCGCACGCTTGACAAACGCATCGACCAGGTTGGCCGCGATTTTGTCAAACACCGGGCCTACCAACTTGGCGAGGGTTCCACTATCAAAACCATAGTTCAGCACCAGGCTCACCCTGCAGGCACGCTGGCTTCCATCCCCCACGGGGGCAAATACCCACTCCCCCTCTAATTTGGAAAAGGGGCCTTTCACCAACTGCATCCCCACACGCTCATTGGGCGTGTGATTGTTCTGGGTGACGAAAGTCTGACGGATTCCGCTGAACGAAATACCCACCTCCGCCGTCATTCCGCCCTCCTCTTGGCTTAAGACTTGGGCATGGTCACACCATGGCAAAAAGCGTGGGTACTGAGCGACATCAGTCACCAAAGCATACATTTCTGCGGGGCTGTACCAAATAAGGACGGACTTGTGAACGGTTTTCATAGAATGCGAGGTTGCGCGGGATTGTAGACAAGCCCATATGCGTCTCTTTCAAACCTGCCCGTTATCCCCATTTGCACCTCATGGCCAAGAAACCCGAAACTCAATCGCGCATCGCTGACAATAAAAAAGCCGCTTTCAACTATTTCTTTGAAGAGAGGTTTGAGGCAGGACTGGTACTGGAAGGTTGGGAAGTGAAATCCCTGCGCGAGGGAAAAGTGCAACTCACCGACGGATACGTGGTGATCCGGGACGGCGAAATGTTCATCATCGGGTTGCAGATCAACCCTTTGCACACAGCCTCAAGCCACGTAAGTCCGGACAAGGTTCGCACCAAGAAGTTGCTGCTGCACAAAGAAGAGATCAAGCGGCTAACGGGCAAGGTGGAGCAAAAAGGCTACACCCTTGTACCCATCAACTTGCACTGGAAAAGCGGCAAAGTTAAATGCGACATCGCCTTAGCCAAGGGCAAGGCTGAGCACGACAAGCGCGACACCATCAAAGACCGCGAAGGCAAGCGGGAAGTAGAACGTGCAATGAAAGACCGCAACCGCTAGGCTTCAACCACCTTCCGGGGCCAGGCCGGTCGCTTTGCTACCGGTCTGACTTGTCGACGACAGCCTTAGAACATCACGCCAGATGGCGCAAGGGATGAGCCGCAGCAGGCCAAGGGCTCTCAAAGAACGGCGCGACCATCTCCGGTGTTACTTCTTCAATAGCAGCAGGTGACCAGCGTGGGTGGTGGTCTTTGTCAACCGCCAAGGCGCGAATGCCTTCCACTGTTTCACTGCTTGCGCCGCTACGCGCCAGATGGCGGGTCGTAAAGCAGTGGCGGACCATGTCACGCTCCATGCGCAGCTCGTCGGCCAGACTCATGTCGCGCCCACGGCGGATCTGTTCCAGCACCACGTGCAACATCAATGGTGAGCGCTTGTGCAGTGTCGCGAGGGTCGACTGCGCCCACTCTGAGCCGTCTGATTCCAGAGCCTGAACGATGGCCGACACATCCTTACCTGCAAAAACAGCATCAATCAGGGCCCTAGCGCCTATAGAACCTGCGCTTGTAGCTATAGAAAACGTAGCAACCCATTCGCCCAGCGAAGCCGGTGACTGCCAATCGATCTGCGACAGTGCATCCCACGCGGAGGGTAATGATGCAGGCTCCATCATCACGTCGGCGAGGCCAGCAGCAACCGCGCCTTCGCCATCCAGCAACTCACCCGTCAGTGCCAACCATTCACCGACACGCCCCGGACAACGGCTTAAAAAGTAGCCCCCACCTACATCGGGAAAGAGGCCAATACCTGTTTCCGGCATTGCCATCTTGGTCCGCCCTGTCACGATACGGTGCGAAGCGCCTTGGCTCACCCCCATGCCGCCACCCATCACGATTCCGTCCATAAAAGCGATGTAGGGCTTGGGATAGGTGTGAATCAAGTGGTTCAGCGCGTACTCTTCGGTGAAAAAATCTTCAAGCGCAGGATCACCGGACAAAGCAGCAGTATGGAAAAAACGGATGTCCCCACCAGCACAAAACGCACCAAAAGGCCCCTCTTTGCCCATACCGCGTATAGCTACCGCATGCACCAACGGGTCGTCGCTCCAGCGCCTCAAGGCCGCCGTCAGCGCTCGCACCATGGGCAAGCTCAATGCATTCAAGGCTCGTGGCCGGTTCAGAGTAATCAAGCCCACGCCACCGCGAACCTCCGCCAACACCTCATCGCACTGCGAAAAATCAGTCATGTTCTTTGTCTCCATCCTATCCATTCATTGACAACCAGCGCACCGATGACCAGTGCACCTCCGGTTAACACGGCAGCACCCGGCTCTTCGCCCGCACCCCACCACGCCAACAGGATGCCGAAGATCACCTCCAACAGCTGCAGCAATGATATTTCAGGGGCTTTCAGAACCTGGGCACAGCGCACACTCAGCACACAAGGCACCGCCAGTTGAAATACTCCTAGAAATCCGAGCAACAGCACATCGTGCCCAGTCGCTTGCAACGGCAAGGCCAAGGGAAGGGTTGCCACGCAGGAAATCAGGCCCCCTGCCCACACCGCCGGCATCAGGTCCACATCGTGACCTTGATCGTGGGCATGTTGGGTCACCGTCCAATTGGTGGCGCCTGCCAGCGGCACACACAAGGCGACCAAGGTACCGGCCAGGGACACGCTCCCGAGCTGCGAGGCATACATGTACACAATGCCTGCGCCCGCAACCCACACGGCCACCCACGTGCGTTTCGGAATCGTATGACCGATGAAGACTCGCGCAATGATCGCAGTCAGGAGCGGCCCCATAGACATGGTCACCAGCACGTTCCCCACAGTGGTAAGTGTGAGGGCCACCATAAAGGCGGTGAACATCACGCTCCAACACACTGCGCTGAGCCAAAAGCTGCGGCCCGCCCTCAAGGTGTTGCGAAACACGGCCTTGCCACTCACCCATGGCAGCAAAAGACTCAATGAGGCCACCGTAAAGAATGCGCGCCAGAAGGTCACCTCAAAACTGCGCGCTGATTCCAAGTGCCGCGTCACTACACCCGCGGTGGACCACATCAAGGTCACCATGACCATCAAAAGCACGGCACGGTTATGGCTTAACTTCATCACCCTCCCCTTTTTGTTTCGAAAAGGCAGCTCAGACGTAAAAACGCCGCGGAACCAGCAAGGCTGGGCCGCGGCCGTTTAGGCTTACCTGTTGCGCGCCGGACAAGTCCGGCGCAACAGGATTAGTCGCGGGAAGCGCGCTTACGCTCGTGCTCTTTCAGGAAACGCTTGCGCAGACGCACGGACTTGGGTGTGATTTCGACCAACTCGTCGTCCTCAATGAATTCCACGCCGTACTCCAGGGTCAGCTCAATCGGAGGTGTGATCTTGATTGCATCTTCCTTACCGGACACGCGGAAGTTGGTCAGCTG
>DGQR01000142.1:20939-27344 GCA_002390825.1 Rhodoferax sp. UBA4409 | reverse complement strand
GCTGCCGGCCGTCATCTGGCCATACATCATTAGGCCCTTTTTATCCAGCTCGTGAAAGTGCTCCCAGGTCGCCCACTTGGGCACCAGGTTGGAGTTGGCAATCAGCACCCGAGGCGCATCGGCATGGCTGCGGAACACGCCCACCGGTTTGCCACTTTGCACCAGCAGGGTTTCGTCTTCATTCAAGTTGCGCAGGCTCTCCAGGATGGCATCAAAGCATTCCCAGTTACGTGCCGCCTTGCCTATGCCGCCATACACCACCAGCGCATCCGGGTCTTCTGCCACCTCAGGGTCCAGGTTGTTTTGCAGCATGCGGTAGGCGGCTTCGGTAAGCCAGTTCTTGCAATGCAGGGTGGTGCCGTGGGGGGCGCGCACAGGCCGGGCTTGGGAGGGTGTAGACATCTTCAAACTCGCTTTCAACAAAAATTCAATGTCGCGGAGTCTACTTGTCTAGACATGCCTATGCAACTACAATTTGCTGATGGTTTCTACCAACTCCACTCCCTCAGGCGCCGCGGCGCCGTATACCCACGTCAAAAACTTTTTGATGGAAGGCCTGTCGCAAGGCCGCTGGACCCCAGGCAGCCAGATGCCCTCCGAGTCCGAGCTGGTGCAGCAGTTCAAGGTCAGCCGCATGACGGTGGGCCGCGCCATCCGCGAGTTGCAGGCCGAAGGCTTTGTGACCCGGGTGCAGGGCGTGGGCACCTTTGCAGCGCATCTAGCGCGGGTGTCGTCCACCCTGACCATCAAAGACTTGCACGAAGAAATCGCCGCCCGCGGCCACCAGCACCAGGCACGGGTCGTGCTGTCACGCGAAGAGTTGGCAGTAGATGGCTTAGCCCAGCAGCTGGGCCTGCCACTGGGGGCGCCGGTGTTTCACACCCTGATCGTGCACTCCGAGAACGGCGTGCCGCTGCAGTGCGAAGACCGCTACGTGAACCCCGCCTGCGCGCCCGACTATTTGAGCGTGGACTTCAGCCAGACCACGCCCACCCACTACCTGCTGGAAGTCGCCCCCCTGTGGGAGGCGCAGTACTCCATCGAGGCCGGCCCACCCAGCCAGCAAGAAGCAGATCTGCTAGGCATCACCCCGCAAGACCCCTGCCTCATCATCGTGCGCCGCACCATGAACCGCGATGTGCCCATCACCCTGGCGCGCTTGGTACACCCCGGCACCCGCTACCAGATTCAAGGGCAGTTCAAGCCATGACGCTGCAAATCATCCACGCGCAAGACTGCGCACCCCAGCCCTGGCGCAACGGTGGCGGCCAGACCCGCGAGCTGCTGGTGTGGCCCCCCATGGGCGAGTGGCAACTGCGCATCAGCCGGGCTGACATCGCGGCGGACGGCCCCTTCTCTGCCTTCCCCGGTGTGCAGCGCTGGTTCGCAGTGTTGCAAGGCGCGGGGGTGGCATTGGCGCTGCCTGTGCCGCAGACATTGCGTGCAGGCGATGCGCCGCTGGAATTCGACGGTGCCGCTGCACCCGACTGCCGCCTGCTGGACGGCCCCACCCAAGACCTGAACCTGATGGCGCGGCAAGGCCGAGGCTGTATGCAGATAGTCGTTGCGGGGCAACCGTGGCACAGCCTGCTCGCCATGCGCGGCCTTTACAGCACCGGCGCCGGCACATGGAGCGACGGCGCACGTCAAGTGCATATCAGCGCCCACACCCTGTTGTGGGACGAGACGCCTGACACCGCCCCGTGGACGTTTGCCCCGGACACCTGCGCAGAGCCCACGCACGGCGCACCGGCCTACTGGCTGGGCTTTACCCCATACACATCGGATGGAGCCACACCATGAGCCTTACCCACACCGCCACCACGCTGTGGCACCACGCCCGCATCGCCAGCCTGCATGGCAACGAACCCTGGGGTTGGCTGGAAGACGGCGCCATCTTGACCCGTGGGGAGCACATCGTCTGGTCCGGCCCGCGCGCGGAGTTGCTGGCCGAGCACAAGGCCAGCATCACGCGTGAGGTGGATCTGGAGGGCGCCTTGGTCACGCCCGGCCTGGTGGATTGCCACACCCACCTCGTTTACGGTGGCGACCGCGCAGCCGAGTTTGAAATGCGCTTGCAAGGCGCCAGCTACGAACAGATTGCGCAGGCAGGCGGCGGCATCCGCTCCAGCGTGGCCGCCACCCGTGCCGCCAGCGAATCCGCCTTGCTCGCCAGCGCCACCCGCCGTGCGCGCAGCCTGATGTCCGAGGGGGTGACCACGATTGAGATCAAGTCCGGCTACGGCCTGAGTCTGGAGGACGAAGCCCGCTGCTTGCGCGTTGCGCGCACCTTGGGCGAGCGCCTGCCCTTGAGCGTGCGCACCACCTACCTCGGAGCCCACGCTGTGCCACCCGAATTTGCCGGGCGTAATGACGACTATGTGGACGCCGTGTGCGCCTGGATGCCCGAGCTGCATTCCCGAGGGCTGGTGGACGCTGTGGACGCCTTCTGCGAAACCATAGGCTTCACCCCCGCCCAAACGCGCCGCGTGTTTGAAGCAGCACGGGCCTTGGGCCTGCCCGTCAAGCTGCACGCCGAGCAGCTCAGCGACCAGGGCGGCGCTGCGCTGGCAGCCGAGTTCGGCGCCCTGTCCTGCGACCACCTGGAGCACCTCAGTGTTGACGGCATACGCGCCATGGAAGCGGCCGGCACCGTGGCGGTGCTACTGCCCGGCGCCTATTACTTTTTGCGTGAAACCAAGCTGCCGCCGATGGACGCCCTGCGCGCCCACGGCGTGCCCATGGCCATTGCCACCGACCACAACCCCGGCACCTCGCCCGGATTATCCATGCTGCTCATGCTCAACATGGCCTGCACCTTGTTCCGTCTGACACCCGAAGAAGCCCTGCGCGGTGCCACGGTACATGGCGCACGCGCCTTGGGCCTGCACGACCGGGGCACCTTGGCTGCCGGTCAGCGGGCCGACTTCTGTGTGTGGGACCTGGACCACCCCCGCGAACTGGCCTACTGGTTCGGCCACAACCCTTGCCGCCGCACCATCGTGGGCGGACTGGAGCGCACCCTGTGACACAAGCTAACCCCCAACCTATCCACCACCCCACCTTTACTCTCACGCCCGGCAGCAGCCCGCTGCTGGTGAGTTTTCCACATGTGGGTACCGAGATTCCCGACGCCATTCGCAGCCGCCTAGTGCCCCGCGCTCATGCGGTAGAAGACACCGACTGGCACCTCAAGGCCCTCTACGCCTTTGTGCGCGACATGGGTGCCGGCACCCTCGTCCCGCGCCATGCACGCTATGTGGTGGACCTGAACCGCCCGCCCGAAAACGCACCCATGTACCCCGGCGTGAACAACACCGAGCTGTGCCCCACCCGCTTTTTCAGCGGCGAACCGCTGTACCTGCCAGGCCAAGAGCCCACCGAATCTGAAGTCGCCCAGCGCGTGGCGGACTATTGGCGCCCCTATCACGACGCCCTGCATGGCGAGCTGCAGCGCCTGCGCACGCTGCATGGCCATGCCGTGCTGTTTGATGCGCACAGCATTTGCTCAGTGCTGCCCTGGCTGTTTGAAGGCCGCCTGCCGGACCTGAACCTTGGCACTGTAAATGGCACCAGCGCCTCACCAGATATGCGCGAGCTGCTATCAAATGTATTGCAAAGCCAATCAGAGTTCACGCAGGTGGTGGATGGCCGCTTCAAAGGCGGCTACATCACCCGCAACTACGGCCGCCCGTCCGAGCAGGTGCACGCCATCCAGCTGGAAATGTGCTGGCGCTGCTACATGGCTGAAGAGCCGCCCTACACCCTGGCACCTGACCGCGCAGCCCGCGTGCTGCCCGTCTTGCAAGCGCTGGTGCGCACCATGACCGACTGGAGGCCCGCATGAGCGAGCACGTTTTTTGGGCGCCACTTGCCTGGGTGAATGGCCGCTGGGAAAACGAAGTTTGCCTGGAAGTTGATGCACACGGCCACTGGGCTGCCATCACGCCCGGCATCACGCAACCACCGGCCCACGCCACCGTGCTCAGGGGCCCGGTGTTGCCGGGTATGGTCAATGCACATAGCCACGCTTTCCAGCGCGCATTTGCCGGGCTCGCCGAGCGGCGCGAATCCGCGGCGGATGACTTCTGGTCTTGGCGGGACCGCATGTACGGTGTGGCCCTGCGCATCACGCCGGCCCAGCTGCGCGCCGTGGCGGCTCAGCTCTATGTAGAGTTGCTGCAAGGTGGCTACACGCAGGTGTGTGAGTTTCATTACCTGCACCACCAGGAAGACGGACAGCCCTATGCCGACGAGGCCACCATGGCGTGGGCGGTGGCCGATGCAGCCCTGGACGCGGGCATCGGCCTCACCGTATTACCCGTGCTGTACGAACGCGCCGGCTTTGCACAACCCGCACTCCGGCCTGACCAGCGCCGCTTTGCCGGCACCCCCGAGTTCATCGCACGCCTGCATCGCAAGGTGCAGGCGGCGGGGCGCCCGCTAGTGAATGCAGGGGTTTCCATTCACTCGCTGCGCGCGGCATCGGCCGAATCCATCGCGGCACTGTTAGCCCAGGTCGGTGATGCGGATGTGCCCATCCACATCCATGTTGCGGAGCAAATGCAAGAGGTGCGCGACTGTGTGTCGGCCACCGGCTTGCGCCCCATCGCCTGGCTGGCGGAGCACCAAAAAATGGATGCCCGCTGGCAACTGGTACACGCCACCCACACCGAGCAGGCCGAAATTGATGCGGTAGCCCGCGGTGGCGCAGGCATTGTGATTTGCCCCAGCACCGAGGGCAACCTCGGCGATGGCTTTGCCGATCTGCCCGCGTGGCTCTCAGCCGGGGTGCCCATGGCAGTGGGCTCAGACAGCCATGTGAGCCGCCAATGGGCAGAAGAATTGCGCTGGCTCGAATACGGCCAACGCCTGCGCCTGCAACAGCGCAACGTGACCGCCCTTCCCGGGCATCAGCCTTCCACAGCCGCGCGCTTGTTGGACCAAGCGATCAGCAGCGGCGCTGCAGCAGCAGGCTTCAAGCAATGGGGCCTGCAGACAGGTGCAAGAGCGGACATGGTGGTGCTCGATATGAACACCCCGGGCTTGCTGGGTATTCCGCACACACACACGCTGGATGCCCTGGTGTTTGCCTGCAATCACGCGGCGATCGATGAGGTCTATGTAGCGGGTAAGCGGCAGGTCACCCGCGGAGTGCACCGTGAACAATCAGTGATTGCAGAAAACTTCAAATCCACTATGCTGGAGCTGTTGGGAGAAAAATAATCAGCGACTTCGTTGGATCGGGAGTTTCAGCAAATCTAACGTAGGAGTCAACATGGGTTTTTTGAACCGGTGGAGCGTCAAAGCGCGGCTAAGTTTCGGTTACGCAGTCATGACCCTCATCGTGGTCTTGATTGCAGCAGAGGGCCTGATTGCCCTCTCCAATGCCAAGTCAGACTTCGAGCGACAGGTATTCCAGCTCAACAAGCTCACCCAGCTCAGCAACCAAACCCTCGATGCCACCAACGCCCGCGCAGTAGGTGCGCGCAACCTGGTGATCAGCACGCCGCAAGCCGGAATTGAGCGTGACAAAGCGGCGATTGAAAAGGCGCATGCAGACGTCCAAAAGCACATTGCGGACATTGACAGCATGCTCGCCCAAGACAACTTCAAGGGCAGTGAACTCGCAAGGGCCTTCGAGGCCGTGAAGAAAACCGAGGCCGTTTACGGCCCAGTTGCGCTGGAGATCACCGCATTGGGCGTGGCCGGCAAACGTGAAGAGGCGATTGCAGGCATCAACGCCAAATGCCGTCCCTTGCTGGACCAGCTGCTGGCTGATCTCCACGAATTCGGCAAACTCACCGAGGCTGCGGGCCAGGCCAATGTGGTCGAGGCGGCCCATGATTTTGTAGTGCTGCGCAACACCCTGATCGTGCTCACTCTTCTGGGCTTGGCCATCGCCATCACGATGGGTGTGAGCACCACCCGATCCATCACACGCCCCCTGCTCACTGCCCGTGCGGCAGCTAAATCCTTTGCACACGGCGATCTAAGTACCGCACTCGTGGCAGAAGGCAAAGACGAAATCGCACAACTCGTACAGGCGCTAGAGGCGATGCGGCTGGAGCTATCCGGCATCGTGGCTGCAGTGCGTCACAGTGCCGAAACCGTCTCCAATGCGAGTGCGGAGATCGCCACCGGCAACCACGACTTGTCCGGCCGCACCGAGAACCAGGCCAGCGCCTTGGAGCAAACATCGGCAAGCATGGAAGAGGTGAACTCCTCCATCCGCCAAAACGCCGATAACTCCCAACAAGCCAGACAACTGGTGGCAGATGCCTCTCAGATTGCCTCGCAGGGCGGCAGCACGGTGACCGACGTGGTCAGCACCATGCGCGGCATCAGTGACAGCTCCAAGCGGATTTCAGACATCACCAGCATCATTGACGGCATCGCCTTCCA